>NZ_JBHUOR010000108.1:0-19683 GCF_042686175.1 Kurthia populi
AAGAGGTCACACCTGTTCCCATGCCGAACACAGAAGTTAAGCTCTTTAGCGCCGATGGTAGTTGGGGGTTTCCCCCTGCGAGAGTAGGACGTTGCTAGGCACACCAAAGCACTGACAGAAGTCAGTGCTTTTTTTATTTTCTATATATATTTATGTATATTACTATAATTAAATGTTCAGAAAACATTTATTTTTTATAAAAAACTATTGCCTATTATAGGTATTTTAGCTATAATTATAAATGTATTTAAGAGAGTTAAATACATATTGAAATAGTATTGTTCCGTTGTAGCTCAGTTGGTAGCAGCATCTGACTGTTAATCAGAGGGTCGCAGGTTCGAGTCCTGCCAACGGAGCCATTTTTTTGTCTTTTTTTAGCTGTGCTTCCATAGCTCAGCAGGTAGAGCACTTCCATGGTAAGGAAGAGGTCACCGGTTCGAATCCGGTTGGAAGCTTAACTTTATAAAAAAATAAAAAAACGTGTTGCGTGATATATGATTATATGATACTATATTAAATGTCTTAATAAAGACTTAAATATTTTAATGGCCCCTTGGTCAAGCGGTTAAGACACCGCCCTTTCACGGCGGTAACACGGGTTCGAATCCCGTAGGGGTCACCATTTTAATTATGGAGGATTAGCTCAGCTGGGAGAGCACCTGCCTTACAAGCAGGGGGTCGGCGGTTCGATCCCGTCATCCTCCACCATTTTAATACTTTTATCTGGAGGGGTAGCGAAGAGGCTAAACGCGGCGGACTGTAAATCCGCTCCTTCGGGTTCGGCAGTTCGAATCTGCCCCCCTCCACCATTTTAATCAAACTTAATATTGGGGTATAGCCAAGCGGTAAGGCAACGGATTTTGATTCCGTCATGCCCAGGTTCGAATCCTGGTACCCCAGCCATGAGTCATTAGCTCAGTTGGTAGAGCATCTGACTTTTAATCAGAGGGTCGCTGGTTCGAATCCTGCATGACTCATAACAAACTTCTTCACGCATATGTGAGGAAGTTTTTTTGTTTTAAATAATAAATAAAGGGAATACATATATTGTGTTTGTATAAATTAAATTTTTTTAGGAGGGTTTTATTTATATGTCAGAGTTCTCAGATAAACTAAAAGCAGGCGTTAACAAAGCTAAAGGTGAAGTGAAAGATCAAGTAGGGAATGCTACAGATAATGCGAAACTTCAAGCTGAAGGTAAATTAGATAAAGCTAAAGGTGAAGCACAAGAAAAGCTAGCAGATTTGAAAGATAAGTATAATAAATAATTGTGTTCAAAGAATATAAGTCCTTGTATGGTAATTTTTATCATATGAGGATTTTTTTCTGTATAATAATAATGAAAACGCATACAGGAGGAATTGATTATGAAAACGTTGAATATCGCAGTTATTGGTGTACCTTCAGATTTTGGACAAAACCGACGTGGGGTAGATATGGGACCAAGTGCATTACGTTATGCTGGAGCGATTGAGCGCTTAGAAAATTTGGGTCATCATGTTGAAGATTTAGGCGATTTACATATTGATAAGAAGTTTCATAATCAAATTCATCCGACATTAAAAAATGTAGATGGTGTAGTGGACATTTCAAAAAGATTAGCGGGCGAAGTAAATGCTATTGTGAAAAAAGGAATGTTTCCAGTAGTGCTAGGTGGTGATCACAGTATTGCTATTGGAACACTTGCAGGTTTGGCTGAAAACTATGAAAACCTAGGCGTTATTTGGTATGATGCACATGCAGATATGAATACAGAGGAAACATCACCTAGTGGAAATATTCATGGCATGCCATTAGCAGTTGCAATGGGGTATGGTGCGAAGGTATTAACCGCTATTCAAGGAGATTTTCCGAAAGTGAAGCCGGAGAATGTCGTATTGATTGGCGCACGTTCAATTGATGAAGGTGAGAAGCAATTTATTCGTGAGCATGGAATTCAAGTGTATACGATGCATGATGTGGATCGTTTAGGGATGACTGCGGTGATGCAAGAAGCTATTATTCATTTAGAAGGTCAGCATGTGGACGGTGTGCATTTGTCTCTAGATTTAGATGGTATTGACCCATTGTATACGCCTGGAGTAGGAACACCAGTGCCAGGAGGATTATCATATCGTGAGAGTCATTTAGCGATGGAAATGCTACAAGATTCAAATCTTATTACCTCGCTTGAATTAGTAGAAGTGAATCCGATTTTGGATGAGCGTAATCGAACTGCTGAGGTTGCAGTTACATTGCTTGGCTCATTAATGGGAGAGCAACTTGTATGAAAAAATGAAACCTTTTAAAAAGTTATCCGTATATTAAACAAGCGAAGGTGGAAAGGACATCACAATGGATCCGTTAATCAACAAAAGAATTAAACAAGTACTTAAAGGTGATCAAAGTGCATACGCGGATATTGTGAGCCTTTATCAACAAAGCTTACATCAAGTATGCTACCGCATGCTTGGCAATAAAGAAGAAGCAGAAGATGCGGCACAGGAAGCTTTTATTAAAGCTTATATTCATCTGCACACGTATGATCAAAAACGAAAATTTTCTACATGGCTATATCGTATCGCAACGAATCTATGTATTGACCGTATTCGTAAGAAAAAACCGGATTATTATTTAGACGCGGAAGTACCTGGGACGGAAGGGTTAGATATGTATTCACAGCTTGCTGTGGATGAACCGTTACCAGAGGAAGAACTTGAACGCATGGAGCTACAAGAGCGCATTCAATATGAAATTAGTCGCTTGCCGGATAAGTATCGTGCGGTCATTATTTTAAAGTATATTGAGGAGTTACCCCTGCAAGAAATTAGTGATATTCTCGACATTCCTTTAGGAACAGTGAAAACACGTGTTCATAGAGGACGCGAAGCATTACGTAAGCAGTTGGGGGATTTGTAGGAGGTCATTTCTATGAAGCAGTGTCCAGAGCATGTAGTTGAATATATGCATGAATATTTGGATGGCGATATTAGCCAACAACATGAAAAAGAATTACGAACACATTTAAAAAGTTGCGATACATGTAAAGAGCATATGAATGAATTAACGAATGTCGTTGCATTTATAAAAAGTGCTGCCGCAATTTCTGTACCTGCGGGCTTTACAACGAATGTGATGCATCGAATTCCTATGAAACCGCGTGCATTAAAAGGGGTACAACGTTTCTTACGTAGACATCCGATGCTCGTAGCCGCTGCAGTATTTTTGATTTTGATGAGTGCGACTTTATTTTCAAGCTTTAATAATTCACAGCAATTTTCCGTAACAAAAGCTCCTGGTCTCATCGTAGAGGGAGAAACGGTCACAGTACCAGTTGGTGAAACAATTAAATCTGATTTAGTTGTAGAAAATGGCAATTTAGTTGTCGAAGGTAATGTGGAAGGCGATGTTACCGTCGTAAACGGTAAATATATGGCTTCTACAGCAAATGTCACTGGAAACGTTGAGGAAATCAATGAATCGTTTGAGTGGCTTTGGTATTCGATTAAAAACGGTGTCAAAAAGCTATTTAGTACTGCAGACTAATAAAACAGCTTAGGGTGTACTCGTAACCTTAAGCTGTTTTTCTATGTTCTCAGAAGGGTTTTTTTAGGATATGTGCTATACTTGACACATATGCACTTGCTAGAAAAGTGGGGGATCGATCCACATGAATTTTATACAAGAAATTAGTCAACTCGCAGACAATGAAGTAGTAAGATTGTTCCTTAATATTTTGGATATTCTACTCGTTTGGTATGTGATTTACAAAGGTCTTACTCTAATACGCGGAACAAAAGCAGTGCAATTGTTGAAGGGTATCTTTGTAATATTCATTATCCGCGTCGCAACTGTGCTACTCGGACTCGATACGCTCGGCTGGATTACGAAGCAGATTATTGATTTCGGTTTCTTAGCTATTATTATTATTTTCCAACCGGAAATTCGTCGAGCACTTGAGCAAATTGGTCGAGGCAAATTATTCTCTCGAAGTAGTAATCTGAAAGAGGAGCAAGAACAAGACCGCCTTGTACAGGCAATGACAAAATCAGTGGGCTATATGGCGAAACGTCGTATTGGTGCATTGGTGTCGATTGAGAAAGATACGGGCTTAACGGATTATATTGAAACAGGGATTCAAATGAACTCTGAAATTTCATCTGAATTGATGATTAATATTTTCATTCCGAACACGCCACTACATGATGGTGCAGTAATTGTTAAGAAAAATAAAATTGCTGCTGCCGCATGTTATTTACCGCTTTCTGAGAATCCTTTTATTTCGAAGGAGCTTGGAACACGTCATCGTGCTGCGATTGGTATTAGTGAAGTAACAGATGCTATTACAATTATCGTATCAGAAGAAACGGGCGGTATTAGTTTAACGGTGAATGGAGACATCCACCGCGACCTATCCCTAGAAGAGTTTGAAGTGCGCCTTCGTAGAGCGTGGTTCGGCGATATGACAGATCAAACAGCGCCGAAATGGAACTGGAGAGGGGGTAAGAAGAATAATGGATAAATTTATTGATAATCCGTGGTTATTGCGAATTACAGCTCTTATTTTAGCCATTCTATTATTCTTCACGGTCAAACCTGAAAGTGATGACAAAACACAAAATACCCTATCAGGCACAAAAGAAGAAACGCTTGAAATGCCGCTTACTGTACGTTATGACAATAGTAATTTTGTGGTAGCGGGTGAGCCAGAGACGGTATCTGTTAAATTAAAAGGGCCAATCGGAATTCTTTTACCGGTGAAAAACTCGAAAAATTTTGAGACCTATATCGATTTGAAAAATAAAACGATTGGCACACATAAAGTAAAAGTTCGCGTTTCTGGACTATCGGATAAATTGGATTACACAGTTGAGCCAAGTTCAGTCACTGTTCAAATTCAAGAACGCGTATCTAAGCAAGTAAAAGTAGAACCACAGATTACACAGCAACAACTGGCAACAGGTCACTATGTAGTTGCCTCAGCTGCAGCTCCGCAAACGGTAACGGTAACGGGTGCAGCAGAAGATGTAAATGACATTGCGTATGTGAAGGCGATTGTACCTGGTAGTGATATTGAAAAATCATTTGAACGTGATATTCGTGTGAAAGCTTTTGATGCAAGCTGGAATCCACTGGAAGTGTCGTTTTCACCACGTACGGTTCATGTCACAGTTGACGTGGGCGAGTATAATAAAACAGTACCACTTGTTGTGAAACAAAAAGGGGAACCGGCAGAAGGCGTTAATATTGTATCGATGAAGCCGGAGCAGGCAACGATTACATTGTATGGCCCGAAACAGCAAGTAGAAACAATTGAGAATTTAACATTAAATGTGGATGTGTCAGATGTTACAGCATCAACGACAAAAGCAGTAGATGTGGTGCTGCCTGCAGGTGTAACGTATGCGTCAACTGCTAAAGTGAATGTTTCTGTTAATACAGAAGCTGGAGCAGCGACGGGCGAGGATGAATCATCAAATAATGATGATGAACAAACCGAGGAGACAGATACGGTACAAACAACACAAAAAACATTAAAAAATGTACCTATTAACGTATTAAATTTTGATCCAGATGCGTATACAATTGATTTTGTACGTCCGAACCCTGGAACGGTTACATTAACGATTGAAGGGGAAAAGGATGCAATAGAGAAACTTTCTGCTGCTGACTTTAATGTAAGTGTGGAAGTAGAAGATGTTGCCGAAGGTACAAAAACGATGTCTATTCATGTAGAGGCACCTGAGGGAATTAAAGCAAAAGCATCTGAAACAACAGCAAAAGTTAAATTTACAAAAAAATCATAATGAATGATAGAGATATGTATGAGTTTTGAAGGAGAGAAAAACATGGGTAAATATTTCGGAACAGACGGCGTCCGCGGCGTCGCTAATAGTGAACTAACACCAGAATTAGCATTTAAATTAGGTCGCATTGGTGGATACGTTTTAACGAAAGAAGCTACAAATCGTCCAAAAGTTTTAATCGGCCGTGATACACGTGTATCTGGGGAAATGTTAGAAGGCGCTTTAGTAGCAGGTCTATTATCAGTAGGAGCAGAAGTAATGCGTTTAGGCGTTATCTCAACACCAGGGGTTGCTTATTTAACACGTGCAGTAAGCGCGAATGCAGGGGTTATGATTTCTGCATCACACAACCCAGTAGAAGATAATGGCATTAAATTCTTTGGCTCAGATGGCTTTAAATTATTAGATCATCAAGAAGCAGAAATTGAAGCATTATTAGACGCAGATGAGGATACATTACCACGTCCAGTTGGGAAAGACCTTGGTAGCGTTAGTGACTATTTTGAAGGCGGTCAAAAATACATTCAATACTTGAAACAAACAGTAGATGAAGATTTTGAAGGCATTCATATCGCATTAGACTGCGCACATGGTGCAACTTCTTCATTAGCAGCTCACTTATATGCAGATTTAGAAGCGGATTTATCAACAATGGGTGCTACACCAAACGGTTTAAATATCAATGATGGTGTCGGCTCTACACATCCTGAAGCGTTAGCTGAGCTTGTTGTCGAAAAAGGCGCTGACCTTGGTTTAGCATTTGATGGTGATGGTGACCGTTTAATCGCAGTAGACGAAAATGGCCAAATCATCGATGGTGACCAAATCATGTTCATTTGCGGTAAGTATTTACACGCAAAAGGTCGTCTGAAAAAAGATACAGTTGTCTCAACAGTAATGAGTAATATGGGCTTCTACAAAGCAATTGAAGAAAGCGGTATGGCGAGTGTTCAAACAAAAGTTGGCGACCGTTATGTAGTAGAAGAAATGCGTAAAAACGATTACAACATGGGTGGCGAGCAATCAGGCCACATCGTGTTCTTAGATTACAATACAACAGGTGATGGTCTATTAACCGGCTTACAACTTGTAAATACAATGAAAGCAACAGGTAAAAAATTATCTGAGCTTGCAGCGGAAATGACAATTTTCCCTCAAAAATTAATCAATGTTCGTGTAACAGATAAACATGCTGTTACCGACAATGCAATTGTTGCTGCGAAAATTGCAGCAGTAGAAGAGCAAATGGCTGGCGACGGTCGCGTATTAGTACGTGCATCAGGTACAGAACCATTAGTACGTGTCATGGTGGAAGCACCAACACAAGAAGCTTGCGAAGAATACTGCACAGCAATCGCTGATGTAGTACGCGCAGAAATGGGCTTAGCTGAATAAAAGTTAGCCAAAAGGCGAGTGTTCCGTTATAACGGAACACTCGTCTTTTTATTATGGCTAAATTTAACATTCCTGTTTAAGAAGGTGACAGATGGGAACACTAAAAGTAGAATGAGATGTTTTTAAATCTCAAATTAACTAAAGAGGTGTTCAATTTGGCAAAAGTAGCAACAGTCATTACGAATTTATTCGAAGATGTTGAATTTACGGAGCCTGCCGCAGCTATTCGTGACGCTGGTCATGAAGTAGTGAAAATTGAGAAAAAAGCAGGCGAGCAAGTTGAAGGGAAGCACGGAGAAAAGGTAACAATCGATAAGGGCATTGACGATGTATCCGTCGAGGACTTTGACGCGTTACTTATACCAGGAGGTTTCTCACCCGATCAGTTACGTGCAGACGACCGCTTTGTTGCATTTGCGAAAGGTTTTATGGATGCACAAAAGCCTGTATTCGCAATTTGTCACGGTCCTCAGTTATTAATTAATGCAAAGTCATTAGAGGGACGTACAGCAACAGGATATAAATCGATTCTTGTTGATATGGCTTATGCGGGGGCAAATGTAAAGGATGAAGAAGTAGTGGTGTGTAAGGATCAGCTTGTCACAAGTCGCACACCAGATGATATTCCAGCATTTAACCGAGAAATCGTGAAGTTATTAAAATAAAATTTGTTTCCCATGTGATGTTGAAATCCTAAGTTTAATATACTTAGGATTTCTTAATGTAGGAAAAAGAAACTATTTTTCAACTAAGACGTTCAACAATAAGACATGTTTTTTGAAAAAATGCAGATGGAACCCTTTTCATTATTAGTTTCTGATTGACTATTAAAAAGGGATTAAGTATGATTGTAATGCAATTTAGAAAAGAGGTTAGACATCTCTAAAACTGCCAAGGAGGATTGGGTTGCAGTAAAATCGGAAAAACAGTTATAGCGCCAGTACTAAGGAAATAAAGCCACACAGCCTTAGTAGACGAGGTGGAGGAGTATCGAACATTCGGCGGATGCCTCCCGGTCGTATTGCCCGATCGATGATGACTTTTAAAACAATGAAGTAATTTGTTGGACAAAGAAGTTATCAGGCAAATTCATTATATGAACCGAACCCTATCATTAGATAAGGTCTAGTTTCGTATGGACAAAAAATTTGCAGACAATTCGGAGGAATTTATTATGTGTGGAATCGTAGGATATATTGGTCAAGTAGACGCCAAGGAAATTTTATTAAAAGGTCTAGAAAAATTAGAGTATCGTGGTTATGACTCAGCAGGTATCGCTGTTATGAACGAAGCAGGCGTACATGTGTTTAAAGAAGTCGGCCGTATTGCAAACTTACGTGGTGCAGTAGACGAATCAGTAGAAGCAACTGCTGGTATCGGTCATACACGCTGGGCTACACATGGGGTGCCAAATCAATCAAACGCGCATCCTCACCAAAGTGCATCAGGTCGTTTTACTTTAGTACACAACGGAGTTATCGAAAACTACCATTTACTACAACAGGAATATTTACAAAATGTGACGATGAAATCAGATACGGATACAGAAGTAATCGTCCAATTAGTGGAGCATTTTGCAAATGAAGGCTTATCAACAGATGAAGCATTCCGTAAAACATTATCATTACTACACGGTTCTTATGCCCTTGGTCTTTTAGACGAACAGGACGCAGAAACCATCTATGTAGCTAAAAATAAATCACCATTATTAGTTGGTGTTGGAGATACATTTAATGTGATCGCAAGTGATGCAATGGCGATGCTACAAGTAACAGATCAATTCGTCGAGCTACATGATGAAGAGGTTGTTATCGTGAAAGCTGCAAGTGTATCAATTGAAAAATTAGATGGCACAAAAGTAGAACGTGCACCGTATACAGCGCAATTAGATATGAGCGATATCGAAAAAGGCACATACCCTCATTACATGCTAAAAGAAATTGACGAGCAACCTGGTGTTATTCGTAAAATTGTTTCAGCATACACAGTTGAGGATGAGCTAACAATTGATGCGGACATTAAAACTGCATTAAGCGAAGCGGATCGTCTGTATATTATCGCTGCAGGTACGAGCTACCATGCCGGTTTAGTTGGTAAACAATACTTTGAGAAAATGGCGAAAATTCCTGTAGAGGTGCATATCGCAAGTGAGTTTGGCTACAATATGCCGCTACTTTCTGAGAAGCCTTTATTCATCTTTATTTCACAATCAGGTGAAACAGCAGATAGCCGCCAAGTATTAGTAAAAGTGAAAGAGTTAGGCTACAAAGCATTAACTATCACAAACGTACAAGGCTCTACATTATCTCGTGAAGCAGATTACACATTATTACTGCATGCGGGTCCTGAAATCGCGGTAGCGTCTACAAAAGCGTATGTTGCACAGGTTGCTGTTCTTGCAATCACAGCATATGTAGAAGGTAAATCAAAAGGCTTAGACATTGATTTTGATCTAAAAGCTGAGCTTGGCGTAGCCGCAAATGCAATCCAAACAATCATTGATAAAAAAGAAGAAATTCAACAAGTAGCGGATGCCGTTCTTGCAACAACACGTAATGCATTCTTTATCGGACGCGGTATTGATTACTGTGTAAGTATGGAAGGCGCACTTAAACTAAAAGAAATTTCATATATTCAAGCGGAAGGTTTTGCTGGCGGTGAATTAAAACACGGTACAATCGCGTTAATCGAAGAGGGTACACCAGTATTTGCACTTGCTTCACAAAAAGCAATGAGCTTAAACGTACGCGGAAATATGAAAGAAGTAGTCGCACGTGGCGCAAACCCAATCATCATTTCGATGGAAGGTATGGAAGAAGCGGACGACTCAATGGTATTGCCAGCTGTACAAGAGCTATTAACACCACTTGTTACAGTAATCCCATTACAATTAATCAGCTACTATGCAGCACTATACCGTGACTGTGACGTTGATAAACCTCGTAACTTAGCCAAATCAGTAACAGTTGAGTAGGCTGTGGATAAGATTTGAATGACTTGTAGTTTTGAAATAAAGTTGCGATGTTTATAAAAAAGATACGATGTTTAAAATAAAGTCGCGATGATTGTAAAAAAGTTGCGATGAAACACCCCTTTAGATTATATTTGTCTAAAGGGGTGTTTTTTATGTCTAAACGAGCAAGAACATCTAAAGTTGAAAAATGGATTAAAGAAGGTCGTGGTTCTGGCGTTGGATCGGAGTATAAACCTTGGCTTAAAATTCAAGACGTTGCTTCAAAAGGTCGCTCTACACGTTTAAAAGGCATTAAAACAAATAGACAGCATGAATTTTTATCTGATTTGGAACGAAACTACTTTTATTTAACAGAATATTCAGATTTTGTTATTGATATTCGAGAACAATTTCCTTTACTACCGTTGGAAGAAACAATTGTCATTGCAGATGAGTTGGGAATTAAACATCCTACAGACCCAAAAACGCATGAACCTATTGTAATGACAACGGATTTTTTATTAACCGTAGATAAAGGCGAAGGATTGGTTGAACTTGCTAGAACGATCAAAATGAAAGACGAGCTGTTAAAGGAGCGTGTCATTGAGAAATTTGAGATTGAGCGCGTGTATTGGGAAAGACAGCAAATCGATTGGGGCATTGTAACAGAGCTAGAAATCCCAAAAGAAATGGCGAGAAACATTAGCTACATTCATGATTATTATAATCTTGAGCATTATGACGCTTTTCAAAGTCTAAGTGCTCAGTATATTGAAGACTTGTCTATGGCATTATTACAATGCCTTTTAACGAATGATGAAAGTATTAGAGCTATTACGAGTGAATTTGATAAGGAAATGCATATGCCTTTAGGCAGTGGCATGACGTTGTTTTATCATTTACTCGCAACGAAAACAATTCGTATTGATATGTTAGAGCAACTAAACGTAGAGCAACCTATTGCTATTCAATCAATTGATGAAAGCAAGCTGAAGAAGGTGAAGTACGGATGATTTTTATTAACCAAGTCCTACAGTACACAGCTGATTCACAGCGCATTAGGATTATTGAAATCGAGGAATCATATGCCTACATTGTAAATATTGATACAACGAGTGCTATGCCTAAAAAAGAGCTGTATACCCATTTAGAATTAGAGCTTAACCAAGGTCAGTTGCTTATGGTAGCAGATCCTTTTGCTAAAGCAATACCAGATAGTGAATTAACAGCTGTCCAAAAAAGTAAACGTGACGAAGATTGGGAAATGGTTGAGAACTATTTGCTCCCAAATATGAATGAGCTTTTGAAGAAGAAAGGTCGTGAAGCAAAAATTGTAGAAATTTCAGTGCAGAGTGGTTTAGGAAAAACGAAGGTAAAAAAATTACTCAGCCGTTATTGGCAGCGTGGGATGAACAAAAATGCGGTGCTCCCTGACTATGCAAATTCAGGTGGGAGAGGTAAAACGAAAAAGCTAAGCGATGAAAAAATAGGACGTCCACGTAGAGTAACGCTTAACGGAGAATATCGCAGTGGTATTAACATTACGGATGAAATCAAAACGCAATTTGAGCATGCGATTAATAAATACTACCGCAAAGCAAATAACTATTCGTTAAGGGATGTTTACAGTTTTATTTTGCGTGACTTTTATTCGGACCGTTATAAAGAAAACGGGGAAATCCAATACCGTATTTGGGAGTCTAATCGAATTCCGTCGTATCATCAATTCTATTACTGGTTTAAAAAGTTAGAGGATCCCAAAAAGGACATCGAGTTCCGCAAAAGTGCAAAAGAATATGAATTAAAGCATCGCCCGATTTTGAGTAATTCAAAAATAGAAACAAATGGACCGGGTACTCGATTTCAAATTGATGCAACGATTGCAGATATTTATTTAGTGAGCTCTTTTGACGTAAATCGAATTATTGGTAGGCCTGTAGTTTATGCGGTTGTTGATGTGTATTCACGCATCATTACAGGCGTGTATGTGGGCTTAGAAGGACCTTCATGGCTTGGAGCGATGATGGCTTTAGATAACATGGTTGCTGAAAAAGTAGCATTTTGTAAGCAGTATGGTATCGATATTACAGAAGAACAATGGCCGACATATCATCTTCCCGAAATTATTATTGCAGACCGAGGCGAATTTGAAGGTTATGCAGTAGAAGGAATCATTAATAACTTAAATATTAAAATTGAAAATACAACAGCATATCGAGGTGATTTAAAAGGTATTGTAGAATGTAAATTCCGAACGATTAACGGTAAAGTGAAGCAAAAAGCTCCAGGTGCTATTCAAAAAGAATACAGAGAACGTGGCGATAGAGATTACAGATTAGATGCTACGCTAGATTTAAAAGAGTTCACAACGCTCATTATCACACTCGTTCTACAGCACAATCATAAAGTCATTGATAAGTACCCGATGGAAAAAGAAATGATTACAGATGGTATTGTGCCAACGCCAATTAACTTATGGAATTGGGGCATTCAAAATCGTAAAGGGAGACTTCGAACAGTAGACCGAGATATTTTACGGTTAAATGTATTACCTCGTGGTAGAGCAACGATTTCGCGAGCAGGTATTAAATTTAAAAATTTACTATATGGTTCGAAAAGAGCAATTGAAGAACAATGGTATGCCAAGTTGAAAAATAAAAGTATTGATATTGTTTATGATCCACGTCATTTAGAAAAAATTTATATCCCGAATAATAATGGAATGGGGTACGAAACATGTATTTTGCTAGAGCCAAGCCAGCAATACAAACTTGATTTTTTAGAAGATGTTGTTTTTCAGCAACAACTAAGAAATGAACTAGAAGAAGAGGAACGAGCGAAGCAAGTACAGCTAACGATTAATGCAGATGTGATGATGGAGCAAATTATTAAAGCGGCGGAGAAAAAGAAAAAACAGGCACGACATCAACCAAGAAGCAAAAAAGAAAAACTTGACGCTATTCGAGATAATAAAGCGAGTGAAAAAGCCGCTAATCGTGAAGAAGAAAAATTTGATTTGTCACCTATTGTCGTGGAGCAAACAGCAGAAATTGTTGACTTTAAATCACATACAAAGGTAGAACAGCAACTCGAAAAGAAACCATCTTCACGCTTAATGGAAAAACTAAAACGAAAGCGAGATGAGCAATTTGGAAAAGATGAATAATGTCGTTTTAAAAGGGGATGTAGAAGCAGCAAACTATAAGCCACAACAACTGACAGAATATGCTCAAAATCCATTCATCGAAGCGCTCCCTCCTATTTTTAGTGAAGATGATGTGTTGGACCGTTTTATGGTAACACCACGAATTAGCGAGCAAGATAAGCAAAGCGAAACGAATATTCGCTATCATGTACTAAAGCGAGTGAAAAATTTTATTCAGCCATTACCAATTCATTTTGAAGTAGAGCGCCGTTTATCAACGTTAATTCGCAGAGGCTATTTAGCACGTAACCCGTTAGATAAATCATTTCTTGAACGAATCCGAGCGTTACATCATTTACGTGAAGATGAGGAACAGGCGCACAAGTATATTGATAAGCGATTGAATCATATTCGCTCAACAGCCGATAGCTTATCCATTATAGGCATTTCAGGTATCGGTAAAACGACAGCCATTGAGCGCTTGCTATTAATGTATCCGCAAGTCATTAAGCATCAAGTGTATGAAGAACAGCCTTTTAATAAAACGCAAATTGTATGGCTCAAAATTGATTGTCCGTATGACGGTAGCCTTTCAACTTTATGCAAGAGCTTTTTTAAAGCAATTGATGATTTACTGGGGACGCGCTATTTAGAGAAATTCGGATATTTAAACCGCGTTACATCGACAATGCTATTGCACATGACCTCATTAGCAAGCATGTACGGTATTGGTGTACTTGTGATTGATGAAATACAGCACTTACTACATGCGAAAAATGATCAAGAGGAAATGCTTAATTTCTTTGTAACCCTTTCAAATACTGTTGGCATCCCAACTGTTTTAATTGGCACATCAAAAGCACAACAACTATTTAAAGGAAATTTCCGACAAGCGAGACGCGCGGCAAGTGATGGTGCAATTATTTGGGATCGGATGGACGAGCAGAGTGAGGAATGGGAGTTTTTTTTAGAAACATTATGGGAATTACAATGTTTAAAAATACACTCTTCGCTTACAGAAGACATTAAAAAAACATTTTACGAGGAATGCCAAGGCATAACGTCTGTAGCTGTAAATCTCTTTATATTGGCTCAGGAACGTGCATTATTTGATGAAAGTAATGAAGATGAAATCATCACATCGAAAGTCTTGAAGCAGACAGCGAAGAAGGATATGAAAATTATTCAGCCGATGTTAAATGCGATTCGTAATAATGACTTTGCAGCGATGTATAAGTATGAGGATATTATGATTAATTTGGATGAGCTGATGATGAATCATAAGAGGAATACGCAGTATGAGGGTAAGGTTAAGGCTGCGATGAAGGAACGACAGAATACAGTCGTTTACCAGGAACAAGAAATAATTGGAAGTTTGAGTGTGGAAGTAGCTGCTATAGGTATATTTGATTCGTTATCTTTAAGCGAAATTTTAAAAGTAACTAAAAAAGTAGTTGAAAAAGCACCAATTGATGTCGATAAAAATAATCTAAAAGCACAATTAATACAAAATTTAATTAAATTGAACGAAACTACTAAAGAAAAGAAGAATTATAAGGATGCTTATAAGAAATTGTTACCTTTGTTAGCAATCAGAGAAAATGCGATAGAACAGAAAATTCATCCTCACGAAATGTTTTATAGGAATAATTTTATAAAAAGAGTTTTAGAGGAACTTTATAAATAATATGTTACAAAAAATAGGAGATTTATATGAAAAAGAAAGCTAAATTAAATTTAATATTAGATAAAAAAAGTGCAACTAAATCTATTATATTTATCCATGGGTTAGGGGGAGATGCATTAAAAACTTGGCAAGAGATAGGTGTGAAGTCCTTACCAGAGTTATTCAGTGAGGATGAGGACCTTCAAGATTTTAAAATTTATTCATTTCAGTACCCCTCTGGTATTGTTCTAAAACAATATAATATTGATGAAATATCTAGATTACTTATGACTGAAATTATTCATGAATTAAAAAATGTGGAGCATATTTTTCTGATTTCTCATAGTCAGGGAGGTATTATTGCAAGAAAATTAATTTTGAATATTTTCGATAAAGAAAAAGAGTTTGTAAAAAAATTCAAAGGTTCAATTTATCTTTCAGTACCATTCGAAGGTGCTACCGGAGGTAGTCTAATAAAAATGTTCTCATCGTTCGTTCCTAGTATCTTAGGAAAGTGGATATTTTCTGATCAAACTCTTTCATTAGAATTATTTTCCAAGGAGCTAAGTGAGATATCTACTAGATGGAATAATTTAAATAATAATAGGAAGTTACCCCATCTAAAAGAAATGGTTATGTTAGGTATGAATGATAAAGTGGTAAATAGTGTTTCAGCTAAGCCGGATTATATCTTAGATTATCATGAATTTGATGAAAATCATAAATCGATATCTAAATTTAATGATAAATCGTCAAAATACAAAATAATAAAAGAATTTATTTTAAGGATATCGTCAGAGGAAAAAGAAATTTTAGATAAAATAATACAAAATGAAAGAAAATTAATTATCATTGCAGACGAGTATTTTGCGGAAAACGAATTTGAAAAAGCGAAAGAAGAATATCTAAAAGCTCTTACACAAATCGATGATGATAAATTAAAAGAGTATATAAGGTATCGGATAGCTCATTGCCATTTGAATTTAGCTGAAAAGTTTCCAGAAGCAAAAGAAAATTATCTATTAAAAGCTATTAAAAATTTAGAGGAAGTTAAAAATTCATCGAAATCTGAAATGGACTTTGAATTTTATTCCGTATTAGGGGGAGCATACTTCGAATTGGCATCCATTCGTAATGCAGTAATAAATTTGAGGAAATCACGAGAAGCACATATAAAATCTTTGTCATTGTGTAATGTTAAGGATTTCCCTATGGAATATTTAATTACAAAAAATAACATTGCAATTACGTATATTGATACAGCTGAATATGAACATAGCGAGTCAAATTTAAGAGAAGCAATAATTTTATTAATGGAAATAGTACATCATGATAAAGTAACAAGGAAATTAGCATGGTTGGTATTCAATAATCTAGGTAGATGTTTTGAAAAATTAAGTACTGTAAGTAAAACAGAGGAATCTTACTTGTTACGGTCCGCTAAATTTTATAAAGAAGCTCTTGAAGTTGTTAGGTTAGAAAATGATTTGGATGATTACATTCTTTCTTTGAATAATTTAGGAAATGCTTATGTACTATTATTAAATGTATTAAGAGAAAAAGAATACGCAGATAAAGCTTTGGAGTGTTTTAATGAAGTTTTTGAAATTGTAGAAAAATCACCGAATTCATATCAATATTGTACTGTATTAAATAATCTGGGAAATGCATATTATAATTTATTTAGTATTAATCAAGAAATAAAAACATTGAAGTTGGCATTAAGTTATTTTGAAAAATCATTAGAGCACAAAGAACTTCAAAAGTTGCCTATTAAACATGGGAGAACTCAATTGAATTATGGAAGAGGTCTAATGAGATTAGCTGAATTTGAGAATAAAGAAATTAATTTTAAAAAAGCAATTAAGTGTTTCGAAAGAGCGATTCGGTTATCCCATAATAATAATAGTCCACAGAGTTTAGTAGCACTAGCCTATTTAAAGGAAATAGAGTTAGAGAAAAGTATAGATGATTCTAATTATGAAAAAATATATAGAATTATCGATGAATTAAAATGTAAGATTCAATCTCTCGATAGTATAGGCATATTAAATTTAAATAATAATTATCATTATAAATTTTTTGACGTTCTGAATGATTCATATAATAAACTTATGAGCAATGCTAATATTACAGAAAGAGAATTGAATACCCTCAATGACGGGTTACAATTATTTGAAGGAAAAGCTTATAAATTGGGAACAGCTGATCTTCATAGGCTTATTGGTACCACCTATGCAAAGTTAAATAGAGATAATTCCAATATAGATATTAGTATTCTTAATACTCAAATAGAACATTACTTTAAAGCATCTGAAATATATGGAAATTTAGATTATAAATATTCAAACGCATTAGTAAAATGCTATATTGCTGAAAGTTATATTGAAAAAAATGATATTGAGAATAATGAAAAATATATCCAAGAAGCAAAAAACTATTATGAGCAAGCGCAGAATATTTTAGAACCTTTAATAGGTAATGATGAAAAATACGAGAAATTATATTATTGCATATTAGAAAAAATGTAAAAGAAATAAGAGTCGGAAAATTTCAAGTAGGTGATTAAATGCTACCTTTCTTCACAAACCCATATCCAAATGAATTGTTGTATTCAGCCATTGCGCGTTACCACTTTTATAGTGGGAATCTTGACTGTAAAGATACGTTGGAAGAGTTGTTCGACAGTCGTTGTGTGATACCGAGTGTGGAGATTGGTAGCTATTTTTCTGTTTTGGCGGAAAAGCTAGGATCGCGTTACTCGGTGGAATCACTTTTAGCTAACCATACCATTTATCCATACTATGCTTCGTTTTTATCGAAAGCGCGGCAGCAGCAAATTTTACAGGATGTATTAAAAGGTGGACAGGCATTATATACGAGGCTCGGTATTGTAGCCGGTAGTGTTTGTAAAAAAGATGGCTTATATTATTGTGCGGAATGTGCAAAAGTAGATCATGCCCAATATGGAGAACCGTACATTCATAGAGAGCACCAGCTTCAAGGGATTAATTATTGCCCTCATCATGAAGTGCCACTACGTAAATATCCGATAACAATGGATAGTCGGATACAGTATGTGCGTTTTGAATTAAAGCATATGAATTTAACAGCTATTTATGATGTGGAGCCATATAAGGAAATAGCTGTGGCAATAGCAAAACAAGCTTATCAATTGTTACAGTTACCATTGCATGAACTTTCAAGAGAAATCATTACGTCAAAGTACCGGGTATTATTAAGAGAACGTAATTTCATAACGGCCTCTAATCGTGTTCGACAAAAAGAGTTGTACCAAGCAGTAAGTTCACATTTCCCGAACGGCTTTTTACAGTGTTATGAAAGTGAACTAAACGAGGTATATGAATATAATTGGTTGAAGGTGTTGTTACGAAACAGTAAACGTCATATACATCCGCTACGTCATTTATTTTTACAGAATTTTTTACAGCAGGATATAAAGAGCCTAGTAATCACCTCAACTGATAAAGGGGCATTTGGAGCTGGTCCATTTCCTTGTTTAAATAAGGCTGCATCACATTACAAGCAGTTCATCATTCAGAATGTAGACGTAACAAGGGATTTTAAAAAGAAAAATTTGATTGGTACATTTACATGTTCATGTGGGTTTATTTATGCAAGAAAACATACGACAGACATTTTTAAAATAGGACGAGTGAAAGCTTTTGGCGAGATTTGGCTACAAAAGCTAAATGAATTCGCAAATGGAAATTTAAGTATTCAAGCGATGGCGAGAGAATTGGGTGTTGATTCAAAAACAATTAAAAGGTATTTAAATGGAAATGTCGAATTAAATAAGTACGAGGATTCAAAAACTGTTGATGAACAATTAGTGTGGTACAAGCATGAGCTACTAGAAGGAATGAAACAGCTACCCAATCTTTCACGTACGCAGCTAAGACGGCAATTTCAAAAGCAATACATTTATATTTATCGCCATGATAATGCGTGGCTGGCAGAAAATTTGCCAGTAAAACAGCAAAAACAAACGCCAACAAAATCCGTAGATTGGATAAAGCGGGATCAACAATATGTAAAGCAAATAAAAGTATTACACAACCAACTGTTAACAGAAGAAAAGCCTATACGAATAACGCGCTCTATAATAGGTAATCGTCTAGGGATATTAGCAAATCTAGAGCGCCATTTAAATAAGCTTCAGCAAACAAAGCAGCTCTTACAGGAGATTACAGAATCTGTGCGGGACTTTCAATTACGTCGTTGCTATAAAATCATCGATGAATCATTGGAAAATAACGTGCCAATACTTTTATGGCAAGTGCAAAGAGTTGCAGCAATTAAATCACATCATTTTCATGAAATAAAACCTATATTAGAAACTTATATAGCGATGAAACAGGACGTGAAGAACGATGAGCGAACAACGAGTTAAACTACAACATTGGCCTTTTAACAAAGGGGAGCAAGCCCAATTAATTTGGATTAGCTCTCCTTTTTGGCATGATAATAAAATCATGATTTACGTTTATTTTAAAGTAGAAAGAATGAAGGGAAATAGTAAAGATAAAGAAGTGAAAGTAGAAAAAATTTTAGCAGATTGGGGCACGCTACCAGCTTTAGCAATTCAGCATTATTACATAGATGGTGATATTGTCATAATCGCTGTTAAAATTCTCGATAATACCGTTTAAAAATTCCCCACTAATAACGGATAATCTATATTAGACAATATAGATTGGAAGTGTGGAGATGACGG
>NZ_JBHUOR010000109.1:0-19991 GCF_042686175.1 Kurthia populi
GTTGATTTTGGTGTAGGAACTTTAATTATACAGGCTCATATTGAATGGGTCTTTTTTTATTTATTTTGAGTGGTGCACTTAATATTACAATTCGTCATGTAAAAATAATTCCAGCTGCAGCTCCGTATCCAAACGTTTTTTTAATCTTTTAATCGCCTCATTTAAGCTCTTTTCAAAGTGATCGACCTCTTTATTAAACAAGTCTTGCGCTTTGGCCATTATTAAACTCTTTAATTCCGTTTCACATACAAGTGCATAAATTAACCGCAATTCGTCCCCCGTTGCGGCTGTGATTCCCTGTGCTAAATAGTGTCCATTCATAGTTGTCACTCCTCCTATTTATTTTAGCACTTATTACTCAAATTAAAAGAATTTTAAATTCTTAATACCTATAAAAGACGATAAATAGCACCTATCTAGCAATTATAATTTCAAAAAAACTGAAACAGGACCCCTTAACAAAACGTTCGTCGAATTCCTTCCCTATTTTCGTACGTACAGGCGTTGAATAATGTATAATTCGCCGTATAAAAAAATGAGTACGCATGTAAATACGTACTCCTTAATGAAGATATGTTCAATGAAGTTGATCGGGTTAGTGAAGATAGTGAATACAGTGAGTGATGGTGGTTATTTAGTTGATTCTTTTAGATTATATAAAGAATTTGATACAGCAGATCAATTTGAAAAATTTGCTGATTTTTTTGATGATAATGATTTAGAAGAAGTTACGATGAAAGAAGTTAGTGACTGGGTAAAAAAATGTTTTGACAAAGCTCAGGTTACATTGCCTTTGTCTATTTATTTTAGATTTACAGATGAAGTCAACGCATTAAATCTAGTAACAGGTAAATGAGAAGATCAAATGGAAATAGAATTATAAAAAATCTATTTTCTAACTTTAATTATTGAACATGCTCTTCTTCCAAACAAGTTGCCATTTTTAACTTCACCATCAAGAGCAAGAGAAACCTTTTCGATAAATTTGTTCGCGAGAAGTCACCCACCTAACGCGTTTATCGCTGATGTTATTTTCGTAATACTCCATACATTTTGCATCATTCAAGCTTCGAACCGCAATTTTTCACACTTTGTGGCTGTGATTCCCTGTGCTAAATAGTGTCCATTCATAGTTTTCACTCCCCTTTATTTATTTCAGTACTTATTACTTAAATCAAAATAATTTTAATATAACGCATACAAAAGAGAAATTGGTATTAGTCATACAAAATTGTAGACGTCTACAAAAAGTTGTATAATATATGTAGACGACTGAGGGATAGTATAAAATCAAATGCACAGGTATTAAACCTGTATTAAAGGTTTATTGCAGGAACAAGGAAAATCTTATCAAGATTTGAGTAATGATACAGGTATTAGTAAATCTTTGATTGGTCATATGTTATCAGGTGAACGTGTCATGAAGCCAGAACGTTTAATAATAATTGCAAAAGCTTTGGGTACAGAAGTAAATGGTTTAATCCAAGTGAACGAAACAAATGACCCCTTAGAAATTGTTTTTAGGGGTGAACTAACAAATCGCCAATCGAAGCGCACTTTTGAAGCAGTTCTTTTTGCGATTGAAGATTATGTAACAATGAAGCAGGCGGACTAGAATGCACGTGAACAAGCTGAAAAAACTGCTGAAGCCTTTGCTGCTTCTTTTTTAGACGATGTTTATGGTTATGATCTATTTTTAGGTTTTCAAATTGAACGAATTTTAAGTGAAGAAGTGCATTTAGTCTATAAAAATATCGAAGATGGTGCTTTTTTTGGTGCAGCTGTTACACATCAATCAGGCGATAAATTTGTAGTATTAAATACACATCATCCTTTGAGAACACGCTACTTTACTGCAGCACATGAGCTTTGGCATCTTTCAGAAACAAGCCAAATGCAAAAGGAAAGTTTTGATTATGAACGCGCCGCAGACCGTTTTGCAACATGTTTAATGTTACCAAAGCCACTTGTAAAGTCTTTATGGAAACGCTTTAAATCAAAGTGGAATGAGGAACAGGCTGTACTTACGATTGCAGATTTATCTGCTGCTCCTTATAAGACAGTTGAGCGCCGAATTATTGAAGTTGGGGAATCAATTAAAGTATCTCATCCCGAGGAAAAGTGGCAACAATTACGCGAACACTATGCTTTACCAGAGTCGCCACTTGATTTAGCGATTCATACTACACAATTTCATGCCTATGAAAAGCAAGTGTTACTACACGTAGAGAATGGTTTAAATCCTTTAACAGCAAGTAATAAACTTGCAAGCTTTGCACCAAATGTTAGCGAAAAACTTCGACAACAGGGTATCACGAATGAATAAACGCCAAGGGAAAGTATTTATAGACACGAATATTCTTTTACATGCAGATATGTATCAACACGATACTATTTTCGACTGGATTGATGCGCTGTATGAAGAGGTTTCTATTCATCAAATGGTATTTTAAGTACCAATGTTAATTATCAAACTAAAACCCTAGCTCATATAAAAAAGGTTAAATAAGTACATTGACAATCAATCATACGAAAAGCAGGCATTTATGAAATTAAACATAAACGCCTGCTTTTTTAAATATTTTCTACTACTGCTTTTTGCATTAATTGTTCATATGTGTAAGTTTTACCGTGAGTTTCGATGTATTGTGCAATTTTAGAAACTATATGAGCATCGCCATATTTTTTCAAATAATTTAACGAACCAATAACGAGCAAATCATTTTTAACACGTGAAAAAGCTACATTTAACCTCGCTTCATCTGAGAAATAGGCTGTTTTTCTTTTCGCACGAGTCATACAATAAAGGACGATTTCTGCTTCATCACCTTGATAAGCATCAATTGTATTGACACTAATGTTTTGTTCATAAATATCAATTCCTTGTTGGCGAAACATATTTCGAATGAAGCGATTTTGCCCTTTATAAGGACAAATAACGGCGATTTTTTCGTTAATTGGTAATGTTTTACGAATTTCCTCAACCAATTGAACGACGATTTCTGCTTCTCTTTCATTCGTGATTGTTTGATTTATTTTTTGCTCTTGATAAGTAAAATCATTATCCATATTTAATAAGTTTAAATGGTGATCAAAGTACTTTGTTTTACGTTGATGAGTGCTTTCATGACTAATTAATTGCCCATCGTAAAAAAACTTACTAATCATATTGCCAATAATAGCAGGCATTCGATATTGAGTGTTTAACATCGTTTTATTTGTTTCTGGTAAAGTTTCATATAGTCGTTTAAATAGACTTGTTGTAAACAAATCATTTTGGCAATATTCTGCCTCTACAAGCTCAACTTTTTCTGCGTCATACAGCGCTGGATTAATAACAGGAGGAAGTTGCTTATGATCACCGATAATAATGCATTTTTTCGCACGATTAATTGGGATTAAAAGCTCAGCCGGCAATGCCTTTCCAGCTTCATCGATAATGACTAAGTCAAATATGACGCGATTTAGCCCGATTTTCCGTTGCATTAAACCAAGACAAGTGGCACCAACAATTTTATGGTTCCTTACGAAAATTTCACCGATGATGGGGGCTTGTGAGCGGTCATCGTTAGAAACAATTTGTTGCCATTGTTTTGCATATGGTGATAAATTTTCTGCAACTTCACTTTCATCAAGTAGCTTCGTATAGGTAGCATATTTTTCATCAAAACTAATTGGCTGCAATGCCTCATCAATTTTATCAACGTTACCACAGCGAATCATTTGTGCCGTTAGCTGCTCATCTAATCCTTTAAGCACATTATCAATCGCTACATTTGCTTGCGAGACGATTAAAATACGCATGTTCGGAGAAAGCTTCAAATGCTGATGAATCAGCTCACGAATCACCGTTGTTTTCCCTGTTCCTGGAGGTCCTTGCACTAATGCGATATTTTGCTCTTTTAAACCGAGCTCTACTGCATATTTTTGAGAAGGATTTGTAAGCAACCCTTTATTTTTAAATGTAAGTAATGGCAGTGGCACTGTCTCTGATTCTACATTTTTTCCGTTTAAAATAAATGGTTGTAGTTTCGCGTTGACAAGCGTACCTTCACGGAATGATTCTAATGCTAATAGTTGTTGCTGTTCAGGATAACAGTAATTTTTTTCATACACTGTCACTGTTTGATGCGCGAATGTAAGCTCTCTGTTATTACTATAGTAAATAAGATGACTATTTGTCTCATCAAATTCTACTTTGAGCTGTTTATCAATAAAAAACTGTGGTCTCTCATTGCTCAACTGCTCATTTAAAGCTTGAATAATTTCATCTGGATTTAAAATGTCATAACTATGTTTGAACAATTTACCGAGCGGCAATTGTTTAACACTTACTTGCCCTCCCCCTAGTTGACAGCTAATTGTGCTCCCTTTTGATAAATAATGAATAAGCTGTTCAGTAACTTCCGCCCATTTACCGAAAAACTGGAGTCCTTCTTTACTGTTTTTCAGTTGCTCTTGAATTTGAATTTCTTTTACAATCATCGTATTTAAGTCGTACATATTTTGAAAGCTTTCCTCATTTAATAAATGCATTTCCGAATCAACAACGAGTTCAAATTCGGCATCCATTACAAGGAAAATATCATCCACTTTAAATGCATCGGATAAAGGAAGTAATCTGTCAAAGCGCAAATAAGGTTTTTCTGTCTGTATCATTTCAACACGAAATATTAAAAAATCACTTAATTGCAATTTTAAAAAACTTTCTTCAATCGGTCCAATTTTCCATTCTTCAGAAGAACAGTCTTGATTTTGCTTCTCATAATAGTTGATAAATTCGTCGGCACCAACTTCATCAAAAACAATAGGTAGCGTAGTAAATTGAAATGCACGCAAACTGTCTTCATACTTTTCACTAACATATACTTTATTTCTTAATAAACCATGCCAAGAAATAGGATAAACTCGTACTGTACTATCAATAAGCGGCACTTTGAGAGGATTTTTTAAATCATTTATACGCATAGACAGTGGTACACCTTTATACGACATTTCAATGTGTCCACGCTCTGTATAAGCTGCTACGGTCGCTTGTACACCAACTTTAGATTGCTGTAGCGCAACAAGACTAAACATACCTTTACCGATAGAAGCCTCATATAATCCTTCTTTTTTCACATAATTTTCAATAAATAGCGGAATATTTGCATTATCTGGCAACTCATGACGCTCTTCCTCATCTACGACATGCATTGTATAAGATGTGTATTTGTTTAATGATTGTTCTAAATATGCGTCGTTGAATGCTTCTTTTTGGACATAAATGATTTTTCCAACGTACGGGTAATGCTCTGGCAGTCTAAATTCAAATAGGAAATCTTCAGCATCTAATTCATATTGATACTTAGAAATCATTGCGCTATGTCCTTTTAAATAAGACACATAGGCTTCTGCCTTTTCAAAACCGACTTGAAGCTCACGGAATAAGTAATTGAGTGCTTCTTTCCTCAATATTGTTTTTTCTTTTTTGATCACATCATTCATGCGATTACGGGCTTCTCTAATTTGCTCACGAATATTTTCTGCTTCTTTCATATGTGCGAATGTCATATTTTTATAGCGTTTCGTAAACGTCTCATACTGTGCACGTTGATTTTCATCGTATTGCTGTTGTAATTCTCTCTGTAGTTGTTCAGCGTTTAATATCGGATCCGAACAATATTGACGTGCTAATTCAGCTTGTTCATTTTTGAACTGTTCGGCTTCCTTCCGCATTTGTTCTTGCTTTCGCTTCTCCTCCTCGGTCAATTCTCCGAATAAAAAGCTTACAGCGGCACTACTAATACCAACAGCGGCAACTCCTAATAACATAGGGATAAATGGTATAGGCATTTGAAAGTCCTACCTTTCTGACGGTATATCAATATAATGTGTATTTGCCGGTGTTTGTAAAGCAGTATTAATCGTTGAAATACACGCTTGCATTTGTTTGCTCACTTCTACAAAACCTGCTGATAAATCTCCACTAAAATATAAATGCGCATGCTTTTCGTAAGCATTGGCAATTAAATCGAATATTTGTTTTTGCGTAGCAAGTACCATCATACGCTCTTTATGCTCCTGTTCATTTTTCAACCGTTTCGTAATTTCTTTTTCACGTACGGTTTGGAATACATGGTCTAATTGTCGCGCTTCTTGTTGCTTTTCAATACGTATTTTTTCCACTTCTGTCGTAAGTTCATCACGTTTATAATCTAATTCTATAATGAGCTTGTCTAAATCATGTTGTAATTCATTTTGACGTAAATCAGCTGCAATCTGACTCTGCTTCGTTTCTTGCTTTGAGGCATAAATTTTATTTGTTAAATCTGTAATGGAATTAATGACTGTAACGGCTGAGTTAATGTAATCCATTTGATGTGAATGGCGTGCGTTTAAATGTTCTAATGTATCTTCTACTTTTTGTGCAGGCTTTTTCGCACTGTTTAATTTTTGTTTTGCTTTGTTAATATTTAATCCCATTTAAATCGACTCCTCTATTAGTTTACATACGTCCTTATTAATGAGACGGTAATTTTCATTAAATGCCTCTTGTTTTTTAGTATCAGCAATCGTTTGTTGAATCGCTTGTTTACAAAGTTGTAAACTAATGTTATAACTTTCCAGCATTTTACGAACCATCTCTTTTTGCTGTAATTGCTCCTCGGCTGTTTGCTCATGCTTCATTAACATCGTTTCAAATTGTTGTTTATAGCTTTCTAATTCATGATTGAGATGTTGTGTCACTTTTTGAAGCTTAAGAAGAATTTTTTCATTTTGCTGCGCGATTTCATCATCCATTGCTTCACGTTTTTTCGCATAAGTTTTTCGAATGATCTCTTTTTCTAATTCAATCGTTTGTTCGAGATAAGCCGTCTGTTTCACTGTTTCATTATAGGTGATAATACTGCCCGTCATTTCAATTAAATTTACGCCTGTTTGAAGTGTGACATCGAATAAATTTCGTTTTTGAACACCGATCAGAATGTTTTTTGAGCGCGATGCCATATGTCCTAACAATCGCAATGCTGTTCTCGTCATTCAAATTCCTCCAATAATTGATCTGAAGAAGCATACACTATATATGGTGCGCATTCTTCTAATACCGTCGTAGCAAAGAAGTTGTGCTGTAAGCCATTAAATTGTGTGTTTATTAAACGCTCGCTAGGCGGCATGTACATCGCTTGGATTTTAAATAAATGTTTGTCTGAAATTTTTTCATTTATTGCTCCTAATTGGAATTGCTGTTCAAAAGGTAACCAATGATAAACGCGTTCTTGTGGTTTCAATTCCTCTTTATAATATTGTTGTAGAGCTAATAATTGTAAGGATTTTTCTGACAATAATTGTTGGTCGTAAATTTGTAGCTGTTCTAACGTACTTAATACAGCGTTATGATAAATAAGCTGTTGATGAGAAAAGGTGACTGCAATACTTGGGATATTCAGTTGAAAAACGATATCTGTGTTTGCATCCTTCTCACGCGTGTAGTGAAGAGCTTCTAATGACGCGTATTGTTTTATGAAAAAATAAGTTTTTTCATTCGTTATATCCAGATGAACTTCAAGTGATGAAATTTCTTCTTTAGATAATTGATTCGCTTTAGAGCACGTGAACAAATGATGTTTACGAAATACAACGTCTGCATCATTATAGTTAGGATTTGTTGTTTGTACCCAAGTAACTTTACTTTTGAGTTTCGTGCCTTGCTCCTTCTCTTTTAGCAGAGGGCAATTTGCTAAAACTTTTCCACCGAACAAATCAATATAATATGTTAACTGTTGCGCATTGAAATAATCAATAACATCAATAAGATTTTTATAAGAAGTTCCTATCGGTGTTAATATAGCGTATTCATCTAAAAGTCCCCATTCTATTAAACGGTGAATCTCTTCTAACACTAAATGTTCCTGTAGCATCGTCACATGTTGAATTTCTTGCTGCGTATGCCCATCTGCTATCATACAAAAAACAAATTTTGTAAATGCTTCTAATTTTTTTAATCTGCTAGAGGTAAGCTTAAAGGAAGCTGGTTTTATAGGTATACTAATCGTAATAGTTGGATCAATTTGATTCATATATGCCTTACCTTTCTTCAACATTTAGATTCATCAATCAAAAAAATTAAATGTTTTCATTTGCATATTTATTAGTAAATAAATAGAGCCTAAAATGGTGATACATTGTTTATATTTTCTCTCTAAATTTGTTATCTTTGTTAATTTTTTTGTACATTCCACATTTCAGAAACACGCTCATAGTGTTGAATCATTGCTGTTTCGAGTTGCTTTACTGTTTCAACTTGAGCAGCAGAGTTGCCAACAATTAAAACAGAAATAACTAGATTTTTTGCATTCGCATTCATACTTTGACCAGATTGATGTGTACGACCGCTATTACTTGGTCTAACATAATCTCGTAATCTTTTTCGGAAGCCACCGTTATTATATTCAATGGCCCTTCCAATATATTTAACTTTTCCGTTTTCCATGGCTTTATATAGACCGATTGATTTGTTGTAAGGTTGTAACTTTTCAACTGTTAACTCTTCAAGCTTCCCTATCGTAATCCATCTTCTATCCCATTCATCTAATGTACACCCTCCGAACCTCGGTTCATTACTCATATTACTACTATTTCCTTTAACAGATGAATGTCTATCTAATTTTGCTTGTCTTTTAGAAGCTTCCTCAGTTGCGGCAGAAGTTGCTTTAGCTATTAAATTAGGTGCTTGTTCAATTGCTTTTTTCGCTAAATCTCCTAAGAAGTTTTTTAATGACATAACATTATCCTCACTTTCAAACTAGTAATTAATTATTTATATTTACTATTAAACTCTGTACCAGTTTAATATTTTTAATTTTTCCATATCTAATATGGAAATAAAAGGAATTTTATCATGTTATTATATTAATTGATCACCAAATTCCAATCGTTTATATAGACACAAAATATCATTCTATATATCTTAGCAATATACGAGAAAATAAAACATGATAAATTTAAGCTATAAATGGTATGACAACACTTTTAGACAACTTCTAACGCTTATAGAAAATTAAATGCCCTGTATTTGCAAATGTTACAGAAAACCCCGTTCGAAAAATACCTAGTGCTGCACTAAAAAAGCCACGAATCATTGATTTAACAATGATTCGTGGCTTTTTTTGTATAGGAATTAATTTTTTTGCTTTTTCATCATAAACTCTTCATATTCTGCCCAAATTATGTATGCTAACCCGATTAATAATGCAAGAACACTACATATGTTTAAAGGATTGCCAACATATTCTAAAATTGCGTTAAATAAATCTTCATCCCAAATTGGTACATTTGAACCGAAGATAGCTGCACTTATATATTTCGCTGAAAATAAAAATGCGGCAATTGCTATAAAAGTAACGCCTGTTCCACGTTTGTTCATACAATTCTTTCCCTAAATTTTTTCTCACTCTTACTATATTTTTGTGGCACCCGGAGATATACTTATATAATTATATCAAAAATGTATTTTTAAAACAAAATCTCTCTAATTTTGTAAAGACCGATAACACTTTTTCTTGCTTTCATAAATTGAACTATTAAATAAAAAGTATATGAGGATTTGTAGTAGATACTCATTTTAATTTATGATATTATAGACACACAATATCCTTGATTGAGGTGTAAAAAGCATGAAGTATTCTAAAGCGACGAATTATGCTCTCCATACAGTCGTTTATATGGCACAAGAATCACTAGAGCACCCCATTGGTGTAAAGCAACTCGCTGAAACACAATCGGTTTCACCGACGTATTTATCCAAAATCTTAACGAAACTCGCCAAAGAGGGCATTGTTAGATCAATTTCAGGCGTAAATGGTGGTTATACACTTACTATTCATTGGGAAGAGCTATCATTTTTAGATATTATCCAAGCCATTGAAGGTAAAGCATCTATTTTTGAAGATTGCTTATATCAACATGAAGATTGCGAAATCAAGAATGTTATGCTAATGGCAGAAGAAAAGCTTGAGCAAGAACTAAGAGAACACAAAATTGTGGCATTAGTGAAGAAATAATAATGGATATTTAATCCATTATTATTTTTGACTTAATCATAGACATTATAAGTCTTTTAAATCTTCAAATGAAAAGGTGGAGTTACAATGGAAAAATTCAATTGCGTAGTCATAGGAGCTGGCGCTGCTGGTTTAAATGCAAGTTTAGTATTAGGACGTTCCCATAAAAAAGTGATGCTATTTGATAATCAGCAAAATCGAAATCGTGTCACACAAGAATCACATGGCTTTTTAACACGTGATGGTATTGCACCAGCTAGTTTCAAGAAATTGTCACTTGAAGATGTATTAAAATATCCGACCGTGCAGTATGAGGAGCAAACCGTTACGTGTATTACTCGCCAAGATGATGACACGTTTAAAGTAGAAACGACAGAATCTACGTTTTTAACAGAAACAATTTTAATCGCAACAGGGGTACAAGAAGAATTCCCAGCAATCACTAATATTTATAGCTATTACGGAAAAAGCTTATTTAGCTGTCCATTTTGTGATGGCTATGAAAACAGTCACCAGCCACTTGTTTTTATCGTTGAAGATGAGGCACACGCGTTAATGAAGGGTAAATTGATTCAAAATTGGACAAATAATTTATTAATTGCTACAAATGGGCATGAATTTTCAAAAGAAGCATTAAATACATTAACAGCATATGGCATAGAAATCAGCATGGAGCCGATTAAGCAGTTAATTGGTGAAGATGGCCAATTACAAGCCATTCAATTTCTTTCAGGACAGCAAATCGAACGTGCAGGTGGGTTTGTAGATACGAAATTTATTCGTAAAAATGACTTTGCAGAACAGCTTAAATGTGAGATGAATGAGCTTGGAGAAATTGTAGCTGATGAATCAGGACGTACCTCACAAAAGGGTGTTTATGTAGCGGGAGAAACCGCTAAAATTGAACCATCATCACTGATTATGGCAGCAGCTGAAGGTTATAAAGCAGCAATTGCAATTGTATTAGATCAGACGAACAATAGATAAAAATAAATTAAACGCCAAGTGAATTTATCATTTGGCGTTTAATTTATGAAGTCACTTCATATACACAAAATATTTTATGCTCTCGAAATTATGCTTTATGCCCAGTTAAATAACCAAACATTTATCGCCAAAGTAGATGCCAATCGTAATATTCAAGCTGGACACCCCCTTCAGCTAGACGTTAATATGGATAAGGTTCATTTCTTTGATGCTGAAACAGAACAACGTATTATTTTAAATTAATCGTTCATAAAAAAAGAATTGCTGTGCGCAATCCTTTTAAGAGACGAATAATTAATTAGTTAATTTATTAACAAATTAATTCATAATAATTGAATCATCGCGATGCCAACGATAATGATGACTAAACCCATTATTTGCATTAGGCGTACGCGATTTTTTTCTGAATGAAAAAGGCCAAATTGCTGTACGATTACACTCGCAGTCATTTGTCCAAAAAGCGCAAATACAACAGTTTGTCCTGTCCCTAAAACTCCTGCTAAATAGGCATTCGCCAGTACAAAGGTTCCACCTAAAATCCCTCCGAGGAAAATCCACCACGGCGCTTTTTCACGAAATGGGGTGAGCACTTGACGAAATGAATGTTTCGTCACGACAACGATACAAGCAAGCATCAGCATACCGACAAAAAAGGAAATGAACGCTGCATGCGGTGCGGAATGAAGTACCGTACTTAAACGTCCATTAACGGCTACCTGTATCGCTAGTAGTAGACCACCTACAATGCCTAATAAGCGCCAAAGCCATTGTCTATTTGTCAAAACTACTACTGCTTTTTTTCGATAAACGACAAGCACAACACCAGTTAAAACGAGTAGTAATCCGGCGAATCGAGCCCATCCAAAAGCATAATGTGGTACTTGAAACCAACCATTATGATCAATAAGCATTCCCATTATTGTCATGCCAACAATCGGTAAGATTGCCGTTTGCACACTCCCCAGCACCGGAAATAAAAGCACATTTGACATCAATGCCACGGCACCACATAGGCCACCTATCCATATATATAAAGGCTCTGTTTCAAAAAGAGTAAGCGGAAATCCGAGTGATGCACCTGTAACATACGTCATTATGATGAGAAAAGGAAGTGCCACCGTAAACGATACCCAGGATGTTACATATGCCGAGCCCACATATATACGAAGTTGTGCATTTACCGCTGACTGAATTGCCATAATTACACCGATTGCCATTGCCAGAGCAAACATCTCACGCCCTCCTTTTATATGTCTCTTCCCATTTTCCCTAATAAAAAAAGGGGTTACAGAATAAATTCTGTAACTCCTTTTACTATTTATTCGTCCTCATCTGGATTTATCCACTCATTCGTATGCAAATCAAGCATATATGGACCATCATGCACTCCGAAATAAATTGGATAGCGAATGTCTGAACCATTTGCTTCATCAAAGCAAGCCTTTATCCATTGCCCAAGCTCTGCAATCAATACATCCTCAAGCTCATTTTCTTCGTAGAATTCTTCATATACTTCTGAATCCTCACCATAGCCATACACATCAAGCCATTTATCAAGCAGTGCATCCTCTAAGAAATCTAATGATTCTGTACCCGCTTCATCAAACATATCTGCCATGAAAAACAATTGCATATCGATTGTAGGCTCGCCAATAAAAGCCATCACCTGTAGCAATGACACATCCTCAGAATAGCTTTCCTGCTTCACCTTTTTAAATCCTTCGATTATTTCAGCTGAATATTGAGAAAATTGTTCATGTAATGATGCTTTATATCCCTCTACTGTCCACTCCATACCAACACCTCTTTCTAATAATATTTTATCATCATTAATAAAAAAAAGTGCTTTTAAATAGTATTGTTGTTTTTTATAAAAAATAAAATTATTTTAATAAATATATTCTTCTAACCTAGAAGCTAAATGCAGTAAAAATGGCAATTTATAACTTCCCTTATATTGATGTGCGAAGTTTCGATAATTATGTGTTAAAGATACCCATTCATCTGGATTGTCTTCTTCATTTAAATGAATAGGATATAGCTCTACTAAATTAGAAAATTTAAACTCTCTTCTAACATTTTCAGCTAATAACTTACTATTACTTTTATATAAAGCATTTTTATATGCTATATCATTAGGTCGTTCAGCCAAACTATAATAAACATGTTCTAAACTAAACAAACCTGTTTTAGATTTATAATCCCCACTCTCTTTTACAGGATTTAAGTAGTGAGGAACTTCATTATTAACTCGAACTCGAATAATTCTAAGTTGATTATCTGGTTGTAAAATTAATTTTTCATTTTCTTTTCCTTTTTCAAACCATATAGATTCTAATGTATATTTCTCCTTCTTTTTTATTGTGGACAAAGTTTTATCAGTTAAAAAAGGCCATTGTTTACGTGTTACTCCATCACCAATGAGTAACAATAAATGTGGCTGATTTTTTATATAGCTTAATTCATAAAGTTTATTTTTTATATCACCTATTACACGATCCGGATTAAATTTCAAGTAGCCATCTATAGTAGCTACTTCTTGAAAAGCTAAACAAGCTTCCCAATAGTATTTCTGTCCATTCCACAACGCTGGACATTCTACCATAATAGGCCCTTGATTTGGTTTACGAATTAAATAAACCATAGTAGGTTTAGTATTTCCATAAGGTGTACGTTTAAAATTTATAATATGCATAGCAGATACCATTGTATTATAGTTAATATTTTTATATTTTTTTGTTTCAAACGGATCTACATATCCTAATTGTCGAATCAAATCTAATAAAGCTATTTCAATACGTTGTTCGATTTCTAATGGATTTGTACTATCTAAAAACTGTGTTAATCGTCCTGTAGTTGCCATTCCTGCGCGAATTGCTTTTTTTGGATCTTCAAGGTTTTTATAATAAGGTACCCCTTTGTCATCTGTATAAGGCAACAGTATAAGACAAGCAGTCAATTCTGTTACAGTAGGTAATTTATTTTGAATTTGATAAATTCTTTCTTCATGACGTTGTTTCTCCATTTTTTTAGTCACATCTAATTTTGTCAACAATTCATTTTGTTGTTCATATGTCACTGTAATACGAAGATGCTTACTTTGTAATTCACCTTCAGAAACTCCTAGCCGCTCTTTAAATTGTCTTTTAATTTTTTCTAACAATTCTTGTTGAGCTCCCATGTAATAAATCTTAAAATGAATAGAATTTACCCCTGTGGAATTGCGAAGAACTTCATGAATTGTATCAACATTCTGGTAATTTTGTATAATTGAAGCTCTTTTATTTTGACCAATAATGCTCTTTTCACGCAACGGTATTGGATATTTTTCTATTATATTTGTTAATTCATTTGAAATCCAATCGTTTAATAAATAGCGATCACGCATACTTTCTCCAGAACCGACTGCTATTTTCCCAAATTCTAAACGATGCGCCACGAAAAAATCCGCAAATTTTTTAGGTTCTTTAATAAGTTCCTCTACATCTGGTAAAGGTTTATTTATATATGTGGTCTCATACATAGTTTTTAGTAATGGTTCCCATTGTATTTCATTCTTATTTTTCATAATTTCTAACCGCGCAAGTCGATTTCCAATTGCAGCATAAACGGTTGTATTCGCACTGTTCCAATTTTTCAACGGGACTTTATAATCCATCCACCTTGTAATATTAAATTTAAATTGAAGCATCGGTACTCGGTGATGCGGCGTCGTTTGAATCGTTACAGTTAAACGAATAGAATAATAAACCCTTTTTGTCTTTGTTTGATAACAAAGACTATTAGGATAAGAAAGCATCCCTTTTTCTGTTGGAATAAATCTTATTACTTCACCATTTAAAATCAACGGGTTATTATTTAATTGACTATAAATATAGCGCGGTAAAATTTCGAAAGCTAAACCATTCTCATGAATATATCCTTCCTTTGTCGTCAAAGGAATCTCTTTTTTATCAACTTCTACTTCTGAAACATCCTCTAAATTATTGGCCCATTCTTCAAAATGCTCTTTAGCAAAACTGCTCTTGATTTTTGATACTGTGATTTCTAAACAGTTTTGAAAAATTGTAATTATTAGCGATGTATCAATCGGTTTACTAGATATAATCCATGTAGTATCTCTATAGGAGTTTGATAAATCATTTACATACATAATATTCGGATTCCATGTATATAAAAATTGAGCAATTTTTTTAAAGGGTAAATATTTTTTATCACTCTTTAAAGCCATGCTAACGACTTTAAAACTTTCAGTCCATTGTTTAGGATACTCATAATAATAAACCGGCATTGTTAAATCCGCTTGTAATTTGTACGCTTGTAATGTGATTTCTTCAGACATGTTCTCGTCCTTTCTTTAGGCCCGCTAAAAATGGCATATATAGTTTCTCCATAAGTTCGCCGTCTTTTTGATAGGTAAATTCCTCTTCTAAATAAGTTTCTATTTCTTTTAGCAAATCAAATTGAACATTTGTTTTGCTCTTGAATGCAGCATCTAATAAATAAATAGTTGGTGGAGTAGCTTGAACATCTGTAACTCTTAGTAATCGTCCCATCAATTGCATTAATAAAATTAAGCGCGATACAACAATATTTGTTTTTTCTAACTCACTTGTATGTTCAATCCCGTAGCTATATCTTAAAATTTTATTCCAAGTAATATACGCTTCTTTTTGGCATTTCACTAAATTTTCAAACATTTTAGTCGCCTCTTGTCCGTCATTTTGATACATTCTACGCTCTGTCACAACACCATTCACAATCGAAACAACATTTCCAATCTCTCTTGGTTTTGACATAGGGCGTACAAAGAAGAACATCTTGTTAAACAGCGAATGTCCTTCTTCATTCACAATATTAAAACCTCGAGATATTGCTGTAGCTGGTGCAACTAAAATTTTATAATTTAAATTTTTTGATGAATTTAATTTACTTCTTTGAACGGTATTTTCTGTTTCCACATCAGCATCTCGAATTAAACGAGATACTTTTACTCCTAATAACTCTTTTAATTTCTTTTGAACAATATAGGCTTGTTCATAATTATTCACAATGATAAGTGATCGACCCTGCGCTTGATAGGCTTCTAAAAATAAATGCTTTTGTGATTCACATAATTTAAGGAGCGCTTCTTTTTTCTTTAAATTACCTGATACTCGAATATTTGTCGCTACGTGAATAATTTTTGATTTACTAATAAATAATTTCACATCATCAAGAGCATCTAACAAATAATTCACAGGACGAGCAATATGATGTGTATTACTACCTGGAGAATAACTAGAACCTGAAAGTAATAATACATTAGGACCTTGTGGCTTTCCCGTTTTATCAATTTTCAAATAAGGCATGTCAATCATCGCACTACGCCCAATTGCTTGTTGTTTGAAGATTTGAAGAGAATTTTCTTCAGAATCATATAAAAATCCAAAGCGATTTCCCGCAGGAGCTTTAGGCAATAATTTTGCGAGTTCCCCATTCATTTTTCGGAATATATTTATGATACTACTGTCCTTAAATAAATCTTCTTGCATTTCTTCTAATTCGTATTGTAAAGATAACAAATATTTTTCTGTGATTGCTAAAGCTAATAAAAACTGTACTGCTAAATAATGTTCTTTTTTCACATTATACTTTTTAAAGATTTTTTTGTAACTTTCTGCTATTCGTCTTTTCTCTCCCGTATATACTTCTGCAACATTTAATAAATCTTTAGATCGCTCTTGTAACATTTCTTTTAACTCTGGAGATAAAAAAGGCGCGTTCGAAATCAAAATATTTAAAGAAAACCACTGCCCCTCATTTATTCGTTCAAATTGTGTTAAAATGGTTTTTTTCTTTATTAACGTTTTTAATTCCGATAATCCTGTTAATACAGTTATAAATTGAACAATGGCATCCCTATAAATATCCATATCTCCTGTGGAAATACTTTTGGTAGTATAATTTAAAATATAAGATGAATTTTCTTTTAAAATTTTTTCTACATAATCAGATTCATTTGTTAATTTATCTAAAGTTTCTTGCACAGAATCTGCTTCGTCGAATATTACTAGGTCAATATAATCAATAGCATATTCCAATAACAATAGTCGCCCACGGTTTTTTATTATTCCAGTAAAATTATACATAAGGCTATATGTGTTGGTGAAAACTGCAGATGCCTCTAGTAAATTACGAACATCTTGCTTTCTTGGACAAATAGAATAAAAGGGACACAATATTTTTTTATTTTCGTATTTCAATTTATAACATGGTTCTGTACCATAAGTTCCTAAAGAATTATATTCACCTTCAGATAATTGACTTATATAACAATTGCCGGTTAAATGCGTAGCAATATTTTCTTTCAATATCATTTCTTGCTCTTCAATAGTTTTTTGAATGCGTTGATCTTGCTTTTTCTCCCCATTGATAGCTGATGAATTAATTCCTAATGCTTGAAATATTTCAACATTATTTAAAACATCTTTTACGGTTTCTGACACCAACATTACACGATAATTTTTTTGAGACAATGTATAAATTAATACATGAATTAACGTTGATTTTCCTGTTCCCACCATACCAATTATATGACAAACTTCTTTAATCGTAATTTCAGACGTTTCATATAATGAGTTTCCTTTCCCTAAAAGTTTAAAATTGTGCATTCTTTTAAAATACGATTGCTTTAGGTGTGGTGCATTTTCTTCCAATAACATATCCATTTTTAATGCTGATTCTTTTAACTCAGAAATCGTTACAGTTATACTGTCACACTTTCTTTTTATTGGTTCTACTAGAGATTGCGTTGGTAATTTATAATCATTAATATAAATTTTCCTTCCATCTAGCTCTACATACGGTATATCTGTAATTGTTTTAATATTAGAAACAGTAGAAGTTTGTTCTTCTTGAAACATCCTGGTATATAATTCTATGCGTGCGTCAATAAAATCTGTTTCCTTCTTTAGTTCCTTTAAATTTGTTAAATCAAAAAGTCTTAAATTATTCTCCAAACATTTATAATTTTCTACAGCTTTATACAATTGACTCTTACTAGAGATGTAGCTTAAATTTATTGCTAACATATCTAAATTATAGTGGATTGAATTCAACTCTTCTTTATTTGTCTTGTGTAACCCTTGCAGCAAAGCGTGTATTTCACTTATCTTTTCTGAATAACTCCAAATATAATTAAAATACAGTAAGGCCTCCAAGCGTATTGCTTGTAATACTTGTTTTTTTGATAATTTATTCTCCCCTAATTGATGAACTTCAAATACTTTGTTGACAATACTATCTACAAATGATTTAGCGGTCATCTTTTTTCGCTTCCTTTCTTTTAATCATATGCTCAAATTCCTTCATAGATATACAGGTAATTTCTTTAGAAACCGGCAATGCTTGCTTAACAATATCAATATAGCCATTTTTACGTAGTCGATCATTTGGAATAATTAAGAAAGGTTTTTCATTTGGATATAACTTATTAAAAATTCCTTTTTGTTCAATGTTATATTTTAATGAATATGGATGCCTAAAACTTTTAACATCTACAGCCAATATTTCACCTGCGATTTCAATTTTCAAATCATACCTGTCTTTATCAGGCCAAAGTTCCGTTTTTGAATGCTCAGGATCACAAAATTTTTGTATGGCCAATTCATCTTTTCCAGGCAAACATATATATTTCATTACACCAGCATTTAAACGTAACACAGGAGCTTTAGCATCTTCAAAGTCATTTGCAATAGCTAACTTAGTCATTTTTAAAAATCCATCTGTTTCTCCACTGCATCTATAATCTATACAACGCAGTTTAATTCTATCTTTAGTGACTGTCCAACCACAATAACCACATTGCCCAATCACATTTGAAGAGAAAGGTTCGTAGGCCAAATCTATGAAATTTTTCAAAAAGGTATTATCTAATCCTATATCTTTGCCCATTTTCAAGAAATCCCTATTTTCTTTCAATCCAATTAATGGATTTTCAACAATGAATTTTCTTAAAAATACATATTGATGTGGTTCTGTATTAAACATTTCTTGAAAAACCATATTTTGCATTGTATTTTGATTATATTTTTTACATTCATCGGCAAGTTCACGGCACCAATCAGTTGTATAAAACATTGTATTATCCTTATACATATAAACTAAAAAATCTTCCGCATCAAATCCATAATGAAAATAAAAATTTTCATTTGCAGTTGGGGGCCATTCTTCAAGAGGTAACGAAAAATAATTTAACAGCGCATCAGTTTCATTTTTAGGGGCAATAGGAATGCTTTTTTCATCCAAAATATTCATTTTCAACATCATTAAAGCAAACTTTTGAATAGCACTAATTAATTCAGGTTGTTGGAAATAGCCGAATTCATTGTCTCTATTTTTATTGTAGGTTTCTTCTTTTACTACTAGTCCATAAGCTATCTCTGTAAGTAATTCATAAAATGTCCTCTCCAAAAAAATCACCTCACAAAAAAATACTTTGCGAAATTAAACACAAAGCATTCCTACATTCTTAGATCACAAATATACACAAAAATAGTCCTTGAGTATATTGTGATTAAGTAGCCTATGTTATTATTCGCATACATCTATAATATAATTAAAATTTCTGAATATTTCAAATTTTAACGCTCTAAATAAATCAGCCTCACCAAATCACTCATCACCTCAAGAAGCGGGTTTTGGATACGACATAATTAAAAATATGTGCCAATCAAAGACGATTGGCCGATGAATCTCGACAGTTTTATTAGAAATATTGCATAACCTTGTCAACTAAACTTTTATTTCACGACATCTTGAAAAATAGTTATTATTTATGATTCCCGGCAAAGTCGAATTTTGTGCAAAAACGCGGTATAAATGTCAACTAATCTATGTACATAAACGCTTACTTAAAGGTGCACAAAATCACGCATCATCAGATGCTAAATGGTCTTTTAAACGATATGAATCTCCAAC
>NZ_JBHUOR010000011.1:0-1412 GCF_042686175.1 Kurthia populi
ATTCGTTCAATGAGGTGGGCAATCTCCGTCATCGTAATGCCTTTTTGAAACAAGTGAATGACCGTATTTTCAAGCGTATCGTTCGAGCGTTTATACGGCGCAATCGTCTGTTGACGAAAATCGCCATTGCGATCACGTGGGATTTCAAGCTTTAAGTCGCCATACTCCGTGTGCAGCGTGCGTTCGTACACACCATTTCGTGAGTTGCCAGAGTTAAAGCCGATGCGATCGTATTTTTCATCGTCCAAAAACGCCGTTAACTCCTGCGCTAACAGCGTATTGACCGCTTTTTCAAGATGACTACGAAAAACTTCACTGATATTGCCATTTTGCNGTTTTTTTCATTTACACAAAATATTTTACGCTCTCCCACATTGTGATACAGTGGTTTGAGTATAATGAACAATGAATACCTAATAAAAATTGTTATATCAACTAATGATATAAGTGTAATAAAAATTAGTTTAAGGATGAGTAGCTATGGCATTAATTGAAGAAGAATTAAAAATCGTAAAAATTCAAGAATTGCTCAATAAGAAACTAATTTTGCCATCATATCAACGTCCATACAGTTGGAGTACGCAATCAACAAATACATTGTTTTTAGATACCTATGAAGCATTTAAAAACGGTATGAATGAATATCGACTTGGTTCTGTGATCTTACATAAAGAAGAGAATGGTACAAACTACAATATTGTAGATGGACAACAACGTTTAACTACTTTGTCTATATTGTTGTATTGTCTAGGTGACTTAACACAAAGTCTGCTTCAAGAGAAATATAATAAATTATCTAATGACGCCATTGTCATGAATTATAGGATTTTATCTAAGCGTACGGGTGAACTTGATAAAGATGAACTTGAAAATTATAAAGAATATCTTACAAATCAATGTACGATAGTTCAAATTGTGACCGATAGTGAACAAGAAGCATTCCAATTCTTTGATTCACAAAATTCTCGAGGTAAAGAATTAGATCCACATGATTTATTGAAATCCTATCATTTGCGTGAGATGGTAAATGACGATGAACATGTCAAAATGAAAATAATTAATCGTTGGGAAGATTTGAGTCAGAATGATCTTAGAGATTTATTTAGAAATTACTTGTACCCTGTGACGCAATGGTACAAGCGAAAAGAAGGATTAGGTTATTCATCTAATAAAATTGATGCGTTTAAGGGCATTAAAAGCTCCAATGTTTTTAATTATGCCATTTATCATAAGGCGAGTAATTTATTTATAGAACAGTTCAATTCTAACGGTAGTAATGAACTGTTATCATCTAATGAGTTAAATCAGTATAAATGTCAACTAATCTATGTACATAAACGCTTACTTAAAGGTGCACAAAATCACGCATCATCAGATGCTAAATGGTCTTTTAAACGATATGAATCTCCAAC
>NZ_JBHUOR010000110.1:0-20442 GCF_042686175.1 Kurthia populi
ACGATGAACAACGGCTGACAAGCAGATAAAAAAGACATTCATGATTTGAATAAAATCGTGAATGTCTTTTCTTATTGACTAGGGTTTTGTCCCAGCCTCTTTTTACGTTTATTTATGGTCTTTCATCAATCTATTCAAATGGTCATAAATACCGGCCATTCGCTTTTCTTGTCCGGCTATAACTGGTTTGTAGAATTCGGTACCAACAAGATCGTCTGGTAAGTATTGTTGATCAACCCACCCACCGAATGTACCTACAGGTGTGTTGTGAGGATATTGATAGCCTTCAACGCCTAATGTTTTTGCGCCACTGTAATGTGCATCACGCAAATGCATGGGGATATCGCCAGTTTTGCCACTATGAATCGCTTCGATTGCTTTATCAATTGCAAGGATGGCTGAATTGGATTTTTCAGCTAAGCACATTTCAATCACTGCATGTGCTAGAGGAATTCGTGCTTCTGGCATGCCTAAACGTTCAGCAGATCGACAAGCTGCAAGGACATGACTTCCAATTTCAGGTGCGGCTAATCCGATATCTTCATAGCCCATCACAAGAAGTCTTCGAGAAACAGCTACAAGATCGCCATTTTCAAGGCACATAGCTAAATAATAGAGCGCTGCATTGACATCACTACCACGTACAGATTTTTGGAGTGCAGATAATAAATTATAAAACTGGCTGCCCTTTTTATCACCATAAACACCAATACGCTCAGCCAGTTGATCAAGTGTGCGGTCTTTAATAATGGCCACATCTTCTACTTCATCAGAAGCGTAATAAGCAGATTCAAGTAATGTCAATGCCTTGCGACCGTCACCATTACTTGCTATTGCTATTTTTTCGAGCTGTTCATTTGCTATTTTTATTTTGTAGTGACCTAAACCACGCTTTTCATCTTTCAGTGCACGGTTTAAGAGATCAATTAAATCATGGTTTGTTAATCTCCTTAATTGTTTGATTTCTCCACAACGAGAGCGAATGGCAGGATTGACATCATGGAATGGATTTTCTGTTGTCGCCCCAATTAAAATGACCTTGCCACTTTCTACATGAGGAAGTAATGTATCTTGCTGTAGTTTATTAAAACGATGAATTTCGTCTAAAAAAAGTAGCACAGTTCCTTGTAGATTTGCTTCTATTACAATATCTTCTACATCTTTTTTGCCAGCGCGTGTTGCATTCAATGCATAAAATGGCAATTTACTCGTTCCTGCAATTGCAAAAGCGAGTGATGTTTTGCCGATACCAGGCTCACCGTATAAAAGCATTGATGGCACATGCCCCTTTTGTATCATCTTATATAACGTCGTTTCTGGGCCAATAAAGTCGCGGTGTCCGATAACATCATCAAGCATTTTTGGACGCATACGATAGGCAAGAGGTTCATTGGACATAAAAATCACTCCTTTTTCGTACTATTTATGATAGTTGAAAACCGAGTGAATTGGAAGGGAATATGCTATACTTAGGTGATAACAGTATTATGAAGCAGAGGTGTCTATATGAAAATTTCAACTAAAGGACGATACGGTCTTACAATTATGATCGAACTATCAAAACAATATGGTCAGGGGCCGATTCCATTGCGCCAAATTGCCTCAGAAAATCATCTTTCTGAAGCCTACTTAGAACAATTAGTATCACCACTACGTAACTCAGGACTTGTGAAAAGTGTACGAGGTGCTTACGGCGGTTATATGTTAGCGAAGCCACCACATTTGATTTCTGCAGCGGATGTCATTAAAGTGCTAGAAGGACCAATTCAACCGGTTGAGGGAATCGAAAATGAAGCACCACCACAACGTGAGCTATGGATTCGTGTGCGTGATGCTGTTAAAGAAGTGTTAGATAAAACAAATTTAGAAGACTTAGCAAAATATACAGAGTCAACAGACGACAGTAATTACATGTTCTATATTTAAGAAACAACTGCAGCACAAGCTGTACGATTAAAGGAGATTTTTTTAATGACTGAAATTTATCTAGACCACGCAGCGACGTCTCCGATGCATCCAGAAGTAATCGATGCAATGGTAGCGGTTATGAATGATGTATATGGAAATCCTTCATCTATTCATGGCATTGGTCGACACGCGCGCAAATATTTAGACAATGCGCGTGGTTTTATTGCGCGCTCAATTGGGGCGAAAGACCATGAAATTGTCCTGACAAGTGGAGGTTCTGAAGCGGATAATTTGGCAATTTTCGGCACAGCTTATGCGCATCAAAATGAAGGCCGACATATTATTACAACACAGGTGGAGCATCATGCGGTCCTTCGTGCATGTGAACGGCTTGAAAAAGAAGGATTTGACGTGACATATCTTCCTGTTGACAAACATGGTATGATTGCTATCAACGACTTCAAACGTGCATTACGTGACGATACCATTCTCGTTACGATTATGTACGGGAACAATGAAGTAGGTACGAAGCAACCAATTGCTGAAATTGGGGCGCTATTAAAAGACCATACCGCTACATTCCATACAGATGCGGTACAAGCGTTTGGTTTAGAAAAAATCGATGTTGATGCACTCGGGGTTGATTTATTATCAACTTCTGCACATAAATTGAACGGTCCAAAAGGAATAGGTTTTCTCTATGAACGTCCAAAAGCGCATTTACAATCCCTTATTGTTGGTGGGGATCAAGAGCGAAAACGTCGTGCAAGTACAGAAAATGTTCCAGCAGTCGTCGGCTTTGCAAAGGCAGTAGAGCTAGCGCAAAGTTCTATGGAAGAAAAAGCAACAGAATATGCGCGTTATCGTCAAATGCTTCTTTCAGCATTTGACGAAGCGGGTATAGCCTACCATGTTAATGGAGATGCCCTTCACGCATTACCCCATGTGCTCAATGTGAGCTTCAATGGTACGGATGTTGAATCATTCTTAATCAATCTAGATATCGAAGGAATTGCTGTTTCAAGTGGTTCTGCTTGTACAGCAGGCTCATTAGAACCTTCTCATGTATTACTTGCTATGTATGGCAAAGGAGCAGAGGAATTACGTAATTCGATTCGTTTTAGCTTTGGTTATGGTTTGGATTCGGCGCAAATCAAACGTGCAGCACAAACCGTTATTGGTATTGTGAAACGTTTAACGAAATAACAAGAAAAGGTGAAGTAAAACAATGACAAAAGTAGTAAAAGATCCATCAGAAACGCGTGTCGTAGTCGGCATGTCAGGAGGCGTCGATTCATCCGTGACGGCTCATATTTTAAAAGAGCAAGGATACGATGTAATCGGTATTTTTATGAAAAACTGGGATGACACAGACGAAAATGGTATGTGTACAGCAACAGAAGATTATGAAGATGTTATTAAAGTATGTAACCAAATTGGGATTCCATACTACGCCGTAAACTTTGAAAAAGAATATTGGGATAAAGTATTTACGTACTTCCTTGAAGAATATAAAGCAGGTCGTACACCAAACCCAGATGTTATGTGTAACAAAGAAATTAAGTTTAAAGCGTTTCTTGAACATGCATTACGTCTTGGCGCAGATTATGTGGCAACGGGTCACTATGCGCGTATGGGAACGGATGTAGACGGTAATCGTGTCATGCTCCGTGGTGTTGATGATAATAAAGATCAAACGTACTTCTTGAATCAATTATCACCTGAACAATTAGAACATGTTATGTTTCCAATCGGTGAAATTGTCAAACCACGTGTACGTGAAATCGCAGCAGAAGCAGAACTTGCGACTGCGAAGAAAAAAGATTCAACAGGTATTTGTTTCATTGGTGAACGTAACTTTAAAGAGTTCTTAAGCCAGTACTTACCTGCACAACCAGGCAATATGGAAACATTTGATGGTGTAGTAATGGGCAAACATGATGGCTTAATGTATTACACATTAGGGCAACGTCACGGTCTAGGAATCGGTGGTGACGGGGAACCTTGGTTTGTTGTCGGAAAAGATTTAGAACGTAATGTATTACTTGTAGGCCAAGGTTTCCACAATGATAAATTATATTCAACAAGCTTAACAGCCGTCAAAACAAGTTTTTCAACAAAACGTGAATTACCACAAAAATTCGACTGTACAGCGAAATTCCGCTATCGTCAAAAAGATGTACCAGTGACTGTTGAAATTACAGGGGACGATCAATGGCATGTAACGTTCTCAGAACCAACTCGTGCGATTACGCCAGGACAATCTGTTGTATTATATGACGGGGAAGTGTGCTTAGGTGGCGCAACAATCGATGAAGTATTTAAAGACGGCGAAAAATTAACATATGTAGGATAATAGAGGTGTCACAATTGAATTATAATGAAGAAGGCATCAAAGCGATGCAAGAAGAACGCTTTGAAGATGCTGTAAAAGCATTTACGCAAGCAATCGAAGAAAAACCTGAAGAAACAGTTGGTTATATTAATTTTGGTAACTTACTTGCAGGTATGAATGATATGGAACGTGCAGAACGATTTTTCCAAAAAGCGATTTCATTAGATGAAGAAGCAGCAACAGCTTATTACGGCTTAGCAAATCTTTATTATAATAATGAGCGTTATGAAGAAGCAGCTAAAATTTACGAACGTTCAATTCGCGCAGGTATTGAAGGTCCAGATGCATACTATATGTTAGCGAAATCATTTGAACATGCTGGGAATTTAAAACTTGCACTACCATATATGCAGCGTGCAGCAGAATTAGCACCTGAAGATATTCAAGTGCGCTTAGCGAATGCGATTTTAATGGCATCACTTGAAATGTTTGATTTTGCAAAACCAGAGCTTGAAGCTGTGCTTGTATTGGATGAAAATAACGCAGATGCTTATTACAATTTAGGTGTTTTATATGCAGTTTCAACAGATGATGTAGAAGCGGCAAAAACACATTTGTTAAAGGCGCTTGAAATTGCGCCACAGTTTGATCAAGCAAAATATATTTACGATATGCTTATGCAACGTAAAGACTAATAGGAGGTGACAGTGTTGACTGAAAATTTATCACTTTTTGCGGAAGAACCGCTCTTTGTGGTGGGTCGACCTGTCGTCTCCATTTTTCATAATAAGGAAAATTTATTTTCGATTATTAAGTTGAAAATTCAGGAGACGAATCTAGATTATAAAGAAAAAGAAATTATCGTCGCAGGTTATTTTCCACAAGTCGATACGGAAGCAATGTATCGTTTTCAAGGAAATTTAAAGCAACATCCAAAATATGGTCTGCAATTTCAAGCAACTTCATTTGAAAAAGAAATCCCAGCAACTGAAGTAGGTGTTATTCAATATTTATCGAGTGATTTATTTCCTGGTATTGGTAAGCGGACAGCAGAACTTATTGTTGAAAAGCTAGGACCTAATGCCATAAAAAAAATCATTGAAGAGCCCGATGCTCTTGATAATGTCCCTCGTTTAAAAGATGATAAAAAAGAGACCCTTCGAGAAGTATTAAAAGCCAATCTTGGTATGGACCGTATTTTAATCAAGCTTGGCGAATGGGGATTTGGCCCACAGATTGCAGTACGTATTTATCAAAAATATGAAGGTAAAACACTTCAAATACTACAAGAAAACCCATATCGCTTAATCGAAGATGTAAGTGGCATCGGTTTTAATCGCGCAGATGATTTAGGGGAGCAACTTGAAATTACAGGAGACAATCCTGGACGAATTAAAGCAGCTATACTGCATTTGTTAAATCAAATGGCTTTATCAGAAGGTCATGTCTATATGGAAGCCCAGGATTTAATTGTTGAGGCAAAAGATTTATTAGAGAAAAGTCAGCCTGTCACGATTTCAATCGAAGCGATTTCAAACTCAATTATTGATCTTGGAAAAAACGGCAAAATTTGTGGTGAAGCGCAGCGTTTATATATGCCATCTCTTTATTATTCTGAAGTTGGTATTGCTGAGAAATTAGTAGAGTTAATTGGACGCAATGAGGAGCAATCTGCTTTTCCTAGCTCAGAGATTCGTAAATGGATTGGGGATGCAGAAGAACGCTTTAATGTTGTTTATGCTGAGCCACAAGTAAATGCAATTGTGACAGCAATTAATAGTGCTGCGATGATTTTGACAGGGGGACCAGGTACAGGGAAAACAACGGTTGTACGTGGGATTGTAGATGTGTATGCTGAACTTCATGGACTTTCACTTGATATGAAAGAATATGATAAGGATACGCCGTTTCCAATTGTTCTTGCCGCACCAACAGGTCGCGCTGCGAAACGTTTAAGTGAGTCAACAGGGCTTCCTGCGCAAACAATTCACCGCTTATTAGGGTTTACAGGACAAGAAGACCCAGAAGAAGATACAGAACGTGATATTGTCGGGAAATTAATTATTATTGATGAAATGTCAATGGTGGATACCTGGCTTGCCTATCAGCTTCTTAGAGCGTTACCTGAAGACTGCCAAATTATTTTTGTGGGGGATCAGGACCAATTACCACCTGTTGGCCCAGGGCAAGTATTGAAGGATATGCTTGATTCACATGTTGTACCAACTGTGGAATTAGGACAGGTATATCGTCAAGCAAGTGGTTCGTCTATTGTAGAGATGGCCCACCAATTGAAGCATAATATCATTCCACCAGATTTGACAGCTAAGACAGCTGACCGTTCTTTTATCAAGTCCAACGCAGCTCAAATTCCAACTGTTGTATCACAAATTATTCAAAGTGCGCTGAAAAAAGGATTTACGATTTATGATGTGCAAGTATTAGCCCCTATGTATCGCGGGGATGCGGGAATTGATAATTTAAATCGTATGATTCAAGAGCTAGTGAATCCGAAAAAGAGTATAAAAACAAAGGAAATGGCTTTTGGTGATACAACGTACCGTATCGGCGATAAAGTATTGCAACTGGTTAATCAACCACAAAGTAATGTTTTTAACGGAGATATGGGTGAAGTTATTGCAATTTTCCGTGCGAAAGAAACGACCGATAATGTCGATCAGTTAATTGTGTCATTTGACGGTAATGAAGTGACATATTCACGTGGAGATTTAAGTCAATTAACACTTGCTTATTGTTGTTCGATTCATAAGTCACAAGGCAGTGAATTTCCAATGGTCATTATGCCTGTTGTAAGAAGCTACTATAAAATGTTGCGAAAAAATTTACTATATACTGGATTGACACGTGCCAAAGACTTTTTAATTTTATGTGGAGAACCGGATACCTTTGTTCGAGGTATTCAAAATATTGCAGATGTATCACGTCGTACAACACTTGTAGGACGATTAACAGGCGAAGTTGAATCTGAAGAAGTACCAGCTGAGGAAACCGATTATTCAACGGATAATTCGGAGAAACGTCTCACAACGGAAAATATTACAACTATTGATCCGATGATTGGGATGGACAGCGTGACACCACAGCAGTTTCTTTAATACTAGCAATTGACACTGTCAGACCTTTTTCTTATAATCATCTATAGAATAGATGAAAACGATGACGGAAAAAGTACGATAGTGATGTAATGCAAAGAAAGAGATTCCTTGGCTGTGAGAATTTCCTTACATTTTATCCGAAAGCTAATCCGGAGTGCAGCCAATCACTGCCGTTCACTACGTTATAGTGCTAAGAGATACATAGCTTTTGCTGTGTATGAATTAGGGTGGTACCACGAAAACGTTCCAATAGTTCTCGTCCCTTTCTAGGGATGGGGACTTTTTATTTTGTGCTTGCCCATCGTAATCATCATTATCTAGGAGGAATATATACAATGAAAGCATCAGAAATTCGCCGTAAATATATCGAATTTTTCGTAGAGAAAAATCACAAACAAGAGCCAAGTATGCCGCTTGTTCCAATCAATGATAACTCGTTACTATGGATTAACTCAGGTGTTGCTACATTAAAAAAATATTTTGATGGCTCGGTTATCCCAGATAATCCACGTATTACAAATGCACAAAAAGCCATCCGTACAAATGATATTGAAAACGTTGGTAAAACAGCACGTCACCATACATTCTTTGAAATGCTAGGCAACTTTTCAATTGGCGATTATTTCAAAAAAGAAGCGATTCACTATGCATGGGAATTCTTAACAGATCCAAAATGGATGGGCTTTGATGGTGAAAAATTATCAATTACAATCCACCCTGAAGATGTAGAAGCTTATAACATTTGGAAAGATGAAATTGGTATTCCTGAAGAACGATTAATTCGTCTTGAAGGAAACTTCTGGGATATTGGCGAAGGTCCTTCAGGTCCAAACTCTGAAATCTTCTATGACCGTGGTGAAGAATATGGTAATGACCCAACAGATCCAGAATTATATACAGGTGGCGAAAACGAACGTTACCTTGAAATTTGGAACTTAGTATTCTCTCAATTCAACCATAATCCAGATGGCACATACACACCACTTCCAAAACAAAATATTGATACTGGTATGGGACTAGAACGTATGGCATCTGTTGTACAAGATGTTCCAACAAACTACGATACAGATTTATTCATGCCTATTATTGAAAAAATCGAACAGTTTGCAAATCGTAAATACAAACGTCCTGGTGAAGTAGATTTATCAGAAATCTTCGGTTCTGAAGAAGATATCAATACACCATTTAAAGTTATTGCAGACCATATTCGTACTGTTGCATTTGCAATTGGTGATGGCGCGCTTCCATCAAATGAAGGTCGCGGATATGTATTACGTCGTTTATTACGTCGTGCAGTACGTTATGCAAAACAAATCGGTATTGAAAAACCATTTATGTTTGAATTAGTACCAACAGTTGGGGAAGTAATGAAAGATTTCTACCCAGAAGTAGATGAAAAAGAAGCATTTATCATGAAAGTCGTGAAAAATGAAGAAATCCGTTTCCACGAAACGTTAGATGGTGGTCTTTCTATTTTCAATGAAGTGGTAGAAGCACAAAAAGCTAAAGGTGAAACATTTATCCCTGGTGCTGACGCATTCCGTTTATATGACACATATGGCTTCCCTGTAGAATTAACAGAAGAGTATGCAGCTGAAGTGGATATGACAGTTGATGCAGCAGGCTTTGAAAAAGAAATGGAAGCACAACGTGAACGCGCACGCGCAGCACGTCAAGATGTTGATTCAATGCATGTACAATCAGAAGTGTTAGCAAACTTAACGCAAGCATCTGAATTTGTTGGATATGACACATTAGATGTAGATACACAAGTTGTTGCAATGATTGCTGGGGGCCAAGAAGTATCAGTAGCATCTGAAGGTGACGAAGTGTTAGTTATTCTATCTCAAACACCATTCTATGCTGAAATGGGTGGTCAAGTAGCCGATAGTGGTACGATTTCAAACGAAGCATTCACAGCCACTGTAAAAGACGTACAAAAAGCACCAAATGGTCAACCATTACACACAATCATCGTAGAAAGTGGCGAATTAGCATTAAATGCAGATGTTCATGCAACTGTAAATCGTGAAGCACGTAATTTAATCGTGAAAAACCATACAGCAACACACTTAATGCAATCTGCACTTAAACATGTATTAGGCGACCACGTTAACCAAGCAGGTTCTTATGTAGGTCCAGATCGTCTACGCTTTGACTTCTCTCACTTCGGTGCTGTAACAAAAGAAGAGTTAGAACAAATTGAATTAGAAGTGAATGAAAAGATTTGGGACGATATCGAAGTAATCATTCAAGAAATGCCAATCGACGCTGCAAAAGCAATGGGCGCAATGGCGTTATTCGGTGAAAAATACGGTGACGTTGTACGCGTTGTTCAAGTATCAGATTACTCAATCGAACTTTGTGGTGGTATTCATGTAAAACGTTCATCTGAAATTGGTTTATTCAAAATCGTTTCTGAAGGCGGAATTGGCGCTGGCACTCGTCGTATCGAGGCAGTAACAGGTAAAGAAGCTTATAAAGCAGTAAAAGAAGAACAACATATACTTGAAGCAACAGCAGCATTAGTAAAAGCAAATCCAAAAGATTTAATAATGCGCATTGAAAACTTACAACATGAATTAAAAGAACAACAACGTGAAAATGAATCATTATCTGCAAAAATGGCTGCAGCACAAGCTGGTGACATTTTAAATAATGCGCAAGAAATTAATGGTGTAACGGTTCTTGCAACACGCGTTGAAGCAAAAGACAATGGTCAACTTCGTCAATTAATGGATGACTTAAAAGCGAAAATGAACAATGCAGTTATCGTTCTTGGTGCAGTAGCAGATGACAAAGTTATGCTTTGTGCAGGTGTAACAAAGGATATCGCGGGTAAAGATTACCATGCAGGTAATATCGTGAAATCTGTAGCAGAGCAATGTGGCGGTAAAGGTGGCGGTCGCCCAGATATGGCGATGGCTGGTGCTAAAGACGCTTCGAAACTTGATACTGCATTACAATCTGTATACGAAACAGTTAAATCAGTTTAAAACCATCATTAATTCCGTTATACTCTAGGTATATGGTTTCTAATGAATCTGAGAGGGGTGCATTGCATGAGTAAGTTCGATCAAACGATGAAATTTAATTTCCCGGAAGAATCTATGGAACAGGAAGTAAAGGAAACAGTGCTTTCTGTACATGCGGCACTAGAAGAAAAAGGCTACAATCCGGTCAATCAAATTGTTGGATATTTATTATCTGGCGATCCGGCCTATATCCCACGTCATCAAGATGCACGTGCAAAAATGCGTAAACTTGAGCGTGATGAGATTGTTGAAGAATTAGTAAAGTTTTATATCAAAAAGAATAACGAGGCAAAATAATGCGAGCAATGGGTTTAGACGTCGGTACAAAAACAGTTGGTGTTGCAGTAAGTGACGCACTAGGCTGGACAGCACAAGGTATCGAAACAATTAAAATTAATGAAGAAAATGGCGAATTTGGATTGGCACGTGTTGGCGAATTAGTCAAAGAATACCGGGTAACAGAATTTGTTGTTGGCTTCCCAAAAAACATGAATAATACAGTAGGTCCACGCGGTGAAGCATCAATCGCATATAAAGAAAAATTAGAAGAAGAATTTTCGCTTCCAGTAACTTTATGGGATGAACGCTTAACAACAATGGCTGCAGAACGCGTGTTAATTGAAGCAGATGTACGTCGGAAAAATCGTAAAAAAGTAATCGATAAAATGGCAGCTGTAATGATTTTACAAGGCTATTTAGATCGCAAATCATTTTAGAGGTGACAAACATGGAAGAAAATCAAACATTTATTATTGTTGACGAAGAAGGCGCAGAACATCAAGCCGTAATTGTCTACAAAATCGAACCATCAGATGAAGGCAATAAATTCGGCAAATCATATATCTTTTATTATGTAGAAGATGAATCAGATGAAGAAGATGTACGCGTATACGTAGCGTCAATCGACGAAAATGCTGAAGATGGCGAACTAGGCGATATCGAAACACCAGAAGAACAAGAATATATTGAAGATATCTTCAACAACCTAGAAGAAAATACAGAAGCATAGGAGACTACGAACGTGAGCGAAGAATTAAACAATGAAAACGTTGTAGCACAAGACATCGAAGCGCAAGAAAATCCATTTAAAGTCATTACATTAGTAGATGAAGATGGCAATGAAAATCTATACGAACAACTTTCTGTTATTACAAAAGAAGCAAAAGGTAATCGCTTTGGTAAACGCTTCGCATTATATGCGGCTGTCGGTTACGAAGAAGATGAAACAGGCAAAACAGATATTATTCCAGTAATTTTAACGGACGATGGGGAACTTGATTTAATTGAAAATACTTCTGAATGGAAGTTTATTGAATCAATTATTGAAGAGCAATCGAAACAATCATAAAAGGCGGCAAAAACATGAGCGAATTAGAACGTTTATATATCCACAATGATGAGGATAAAGAAATTGAATTAGTCGTTGTGAAGCGCTTTGAAGCAAATGATAAAAAATACATTATCTTTTATGCGACAAATGATGAAGCAGTTGGCAATGAAATCCAAGCTGCAACACTAGTACCGACAGAAATGGGCGGCGAAGCGTTCGGTGAAATTGAAACGCAAGAAGAAATGGATTTAATCAATGATATGTTAAATGATTTGGTTGAATCAGGTGACTTTAAACCTGAAGAAGGTCAGGGTCACGACCATGACCACAATCATGAAGAACATGACCATGAACATTTAGTAGCAGAAGATGACGAGGGAAATGAAATCGTTTTTGCAATCGAACGTCGTCTTGAAATCGATGGTAAAAACTACATCGTTTATTATGACGAAAATGAAGCACAACCTGTTATGCAGGCTGCTGAACTTGTAGATACTGAAAACGGTCAAGAATTATTCCCGATTGACAGTGAAGAAGAATGGACGTTAATTGACGAAGCATTACACAATACAGATAACGAATAGGGGATGTCACAGATGGCAGAGCACAACCATGAACATTTAGTAGCAGTAGATGAAAACGGAAACGAAATCGTTTTCGCAGTTATCGAACGCTTTGAAGCAAACGATCAAAACTTTATCTTATTTGCAGAAGAAAAAGAAGGCGGCTCTGAAGTTCAAGCAGCGGTTATCGTTGTGGATGCGGAAGGTAACGAAGATTTACAACCAATCGAATCGCCAGAAGATCAAGCGGCAGTAGCAGAAGTGCTAGAACGTTTATCAAATGGTGTCGATGAAGAAGCATCAGCTGAACATATCGTAGCAGTAGATGATAATGGTAACGAAATTAAATTTGTTGTTATCGCACGTTTCACTGTTGGCGAAAAAACATATGTTGCATTCGTTGAAGAAGAGGTAGAAGAACCTGAACTTCAAGTAGCAATCATCACAGAAAATGAAGCTGGCGAACAAGGATTAGCACCTATCGAATCTGATGAAGAGTTTGAAAAAGTGCAAGAAATCTTAAGTGAAATCTTATCTGGTCACGAAGACTAAGAGGAGCGTTATAAATGGCACAAGACTTTCATGGCCTAACATTCGTTGAATACGATGAAGACGGCGGCGAAACAGTTTACAAAATTTTATCTCGTGTTGAACCAACAAATAGTGAAAAAACGTATTTAATTTTCTGTGAAGATACAGATGATGAAACGGCAGAAATATTTATTGAAGCAGCAGAAGTATTACCAGCAGATGATGGTGGCGAAGCACTTTTTGAGATTGAATCAGAAGAAGAATGGGAAATGCTTGAAGAAGTTATTAATACCATTATGAGTTTAGACGATTCAGCAAACTAATTATAAAGATGAGGCATCGTTTTGTTGCCTCATTTTTTTGTGCAATCGAACAGAACCATGTATAATGAAATGTGGAAAAAGGAGGGTATGTTGTGGATTCTCAATCGTCTGAAAAACAACTGAAAAAATTAAAGCAACGTCAAAGCGAGCAAAAAATTGTGAAAAAAATCGTATTAATTACAACAGCAATTATTATCGCGCTCGTATTAATTGTCGGTGTAGGTGGATATTTCTACGTACAAGGTGCATTAAAACCTGTCGATAAAGACTCTGATAAAAATGTTAAAATTGAAGTGCCAATTGGGTCATCAATTGATACAATCGCCGCAACATTAGAAGATAAGGGAATTATTAAGAATGCTAAAATCTTCAAATATTATACGAAATTTAATAATGGTGCAGGATTCCAAGCTGGTACATATAAATTGTCTCCAGCAATGACAATCGAAGAAATTATTAAGAGTTTAAAAACTGGTAAGGTTTACCGAACACCAGAGCTTACATTAACCGTACCAGAAGGGCTTACAATCGATCAAATTGCTGAACGTGTTGCAAAAAATACGAATTATTCAAAAGAACAATTTATGGATTTAGTAACAAGCAAAGCATTTATTAAGAATATGAAAGAGCAATTCCCTGATACAGTAACAAAAGCAGTCAATGATAAAGATATTCGTTATGCATTAGAAGGATATTTATATCCTGCTACTTATTCATTCTATGAAAAAGAACCATCACTTGAAACAATCGCTACAGATATGGTTAAGCAAACCGATGCAATCGTCCAACAATACTTACCAACATTAAAAGAAAAGAAAATGTCGGTACATGAATTCTTAACATTTGCATCGTTACTTGAGCGTGAAGCAACAGCAAGTACAGATCGTGAAACCATTGCAAGTGTATTTTATAATCGTATTGAAGAAGGGATGCCACTTCAAACGGACCCAACTGTATTATATGCATTAGGAAAACATAAAAATCGAGTATTATACAAAGATTTAAAAGTGAAAAATCCGTATAACACATATACAAATAAAGGGTTACCACCAGGTCCAATTGCAAATGCAGGTATTGAATCATTAAAAGCAACAATTGACCCAGCTTCAACAGAGTATGTTTATTTTGTAGCAGATTCAGATGGTAAAAATCACTTTGCTAAAACATATGCAGAACATCAAAAAAATGTAGCAAAATACATTAAATAGTATTTAGAGAAAGAGTATTGCATAATGCAATGCTCTTTTTTTACGAAGTCGTGACACAATTGTTGTACTCTCGCTTTTTAGATGCATTTATGATAGGATAAAGTGTATTTTGTATAGATGTAAGGAGAGCATTAGACGTGAACATTTCAGATGCATACACGAACTCCTTCATTTCTGAGCGAAGTGATTTATTGCTAGAAATGGAACAGTTCGCAGAAGATAATTATGTGCCAATTATGCAATTACCGGCCATTGAAACATTGCTACAAATGTTACGCATTCAACAGCCTAAACGAATTTTAGAAGTAGGTAGTGCAATTGGCTATTCTGCTATTCGTATGGCAAGAGCAGTAAAACAGTGTAAAATTGTTACAATTGAACGTGACGAGACACGTATTGCGAATGCGAAAGGTTTTATAGCACGTTCAGAGGAAGCGGAGCGCATTGAGCTCATTGAAGGAGACGCATTAGAAGTAGATATCGCATCAAATCATGAAGCCTTTGACGCCGTCTTTATCGATGCGGCAAAAGGGCAATATCAAAAATTCTTTGATAAATATAGCCCACTTGTAAAACAAGGTGGTATTTTATATATCGACAACATGTATATGCATGGTTTGTCGGATTTAGACATGAAAGATGTACCTAGAAGAAAAAGAACAATGATTCGTAACCTACACCACTTTGCTGATTGGGTCATTCAAAACGACGATTACCAATCAACATTTTTCCCAATAGGTGATGGGTTATTAGTTTGTATTAAAAAGTAAGAGGTGACCTATCGATGAACAAACCTGAATTACTCGTAACACCAAAATCCGTTTCACATGTAGAAGCATTACTTGAAGCAGGAGCAGATGCCTTTTTAATTGGTGAAGAAAAATTTGGTTTACGTTTAGCAGGCGAATTTACATTGGAAGATGTAAAAACAATTACTACATTAGTCCATGCGGCAGGCAAGAAAGTATATGTCGCAATGAATGCGATTTTTCATAACGATCGTGTGCCACTGCTTGCACCTTATATGAAAGCTATTGATGAAATTGGTGTAGATGCCATTTATTTTGGTGATCCCGCAGTTGTTATGACAAAGCGCGAGTTAGACTCTAAAACGCCTTTACACTGGGATGCTGAGACGATTGCAACCAACTGGTTTCAAGCTAATTATTGGGGCAAACGAGGCGCTACACGTGCGTATCTTGCACGCGAGCTAGGTGTAGAAGAAATTATTGAAATTAAAGAAAATGCAGATGTGGAAATTGAAGTACAAGTACATGGAATGACTTGTATATTCCAGTCTAAACGTCCTTTATTAGGTAATTATTTTTTATACCAAGGTAAAGCTATGGAAGTAGAAAATCGTAAAGAAGCACGTAATATGTTTTTATACGATAAAGAACGTGGCAATAAATATCCGATTTATGAAGATTATAATGGTACACATATCTACTCACCAGCAGATATGTGTATCATTGATGAGTTAGAAGAATTATTTGAAGCAAATATTGATGTGTTCCGTATTGAAGGGGTCCTTCATGAAGAAGCTTATATTGTAACGGTTGTAGAACAATACCGTAAAGCAATTGATGCATATTTCGAAAACGAAGATACTTATATCGATATGAAAGAAGAATTAGTCGAAGCGATTGAAGCAATTCAACCAGCACTACGTCCATTGGATACAGGCTTCTTCTTCAAAGAAACAGTTTACTAGGAGGGAGCAAAATACGATGGCAACAATTGAAATAAATAATCGTATTAGCGAGATTATCGACGGTAAACGCGTTATTACGAAAAAGCCCGAGTTACTAGCACCTGCGGGTAACTTAGAAAAATTAAAAATTGCTGTACACTATGGCGCAGATGCTGTATTTATCGGAGGCCAAGAATTTGGCTTACGCTCAAATGCAGGTAACTTTTCAATTGATGAAATGCGCGAAGGTGTTGAATTTGCAAATAAGTATGGGGCAAAAATTTACGTAACAACGAATATTTTTGCACATAATGATAATATGGATGGCCTAGAAGACTATTTAATGGCTATTGAGGGAACAGGTGTAACAGGCATTATTGTAGCGGATCCACTTATCATTGAAACATGCCGTGAAGTGGCGCCAAAACTTGAAATCCACTTGTCAACTCAGCAATCATTGTCAAACTGGAAAGCCGTACAATATTGGAAAGATGAAGGTCTACACCGTGTTGTATTAGCACGTGAAACAGGAGCAGAAGAAATCAAATTAATGAAAGAAAATGTGGATATTGAAATCGAATCATTTGTTCATGGTGCAATGTGTATCGCTTATTCAGGACGCTGCGTGCTTTCAAACCACATGACAGCTCGAGATTCAAATCGTGGTGGCTGTTGTCAATCATGCCGCTGGGATTATGATTTATATGCTGTTGAAGACGGTGAAGAAAAACCATTATTTGAACAAGGCGATGAAGCATTTGCAATGAGTCCAAAAGACTTAAACTTAATTGAATCCATTCCTAAAATCATTGAATTAGGGATTGATTCGATGAAAGTAGAAGGTCGTATGAAATCAATTCACTATATTGCAACAGTTGTTACGGTTTACCGTAAAGTAATGGATGCGTACTGTGCAGACCCTGAAAACTTTGTTGTCAAAAAAGAATGGATAGAAGAACTTGCAAAATGTGCAAATCGTGAAACGGATTCTTCATTCTTTGAAGGCGAGCCAGGATTTGAACAACAAATGTTTGGTACTCATAGCAAACAAACTACATACGACTTCTGTGGTATGGTATTAGACTATGATGAAGAAAAACAAATGATTACACTGCAACAACGTAACTACTTCAAACCAGGTGATGAAGTAGAGTTTTTCGGACCAAATATTGAAAACTTCCGCGTTGTTGTAGAAGAAATTTTTGACGAAAAAGGCAACTCATTAGATGCTGCTCGTCACCCGCTAGAAATTGTGCGCTTTAAATGCCCACACAAAGTAAACTCATATGATATGATGCGTAAGGAGATGCGATAGATGACAAAAAGTCGCCCAGTTGTAATTGGTATTGCGGGAGGTTCAGGCTCAGGTAAGACGAGTGTTACACATGCTATTTTAGATGTGTTTAAAGACCGTTCTGTCGTTGTAATTGAACAAGATTATTACTATAAAGATCAAAGTCATTTAGAATTTGAACAACGTTTAGAAACAAACTATGATCACCCAGATGCATTTGATAATGCATTATTAGCTCAAGACATTAAAAAACTATTAAATCGTGAATCAATTGAAAAACCTGTGTATGATTATGCTTTACACACACGTTCAAAAGAAACCGTACACATTGAACCACAAGACGTTATTATTATCGAAGGGATTCTAGTGTTAGCAGATGAAAATTTGCGTGATTTAATGGATATGAAATTATTCGTCGATACAGATGCAGATTTACGTATTATTCGTCGTATTTTACGAGACATTAATGAACGTGGACGCTCAATGGATTCAGTTATTGATCAATATTTAAGCGTTGTCCGTCCAATGCATAATCAATTTATCGAACCAACGAAGCGCTCAGCAGATATTATCATTCCTGAAGGCGGCGAAAATAAGGTCGCAATTGATTTAATGGTTACAAAAATTAAAACAATTCTTGAATCTAACAACATAGTGTAATATTATGGATAGTGAGAATTTGTCTTTTAGCTGGTAGCTTTTGCTATTTGCGACTTCAAACTAACTAATAACTATGTCGCTTACTACATTTTAGTAAGCGACATAGTATTTTTATTACTTGCCGATATGGGAGGAATAGAAATCTCGTTTAACCTTACGAACTACTGGGGATAGCTTAGTCAATAAGAGCAATCATGTTCTGTTCCTAAGAAATGGTTCAATACTGTACAGTAATTAAGGAGTGACTACCATGTCAGCAGAAAAACAATACCCAATGACTGCAGAGGGTAAAGCAAAATTAGAAAAAGAATTAGAAGATTTAATTACCGTAAAACGTCCAGAAGTTGTAGAACGTATTAAAATCGCTCGCGGCTATGGTGACCTTTCAGAGAACTCTGAGTATGATGCAGCGAAAGACGAACAAGGTTTTGTTGAAGGCCGTATTAAATTAGTTGAAACAATGATCCGTAATGCGGTTATTATTGAAGAAACTGCAGACGGTTCAGACGTATGTACAATTGGTCGTACGGTTACATTTCAAGAGGAAGATGATGAACCAGAGACATATCAAATCGTTGGCTCTGCAGAAGCTGATCCATTTGAAGGTCGTATTTCAAATGATTCGCCAATCGCAAAAGGCTTAATCGGTCATAAAGTTGGCGAAACAGTAAAAATCGTTACTCCTGGTGGCGAATTTAACGTTAAAATTATTGAAGTAAAATAATTAACTTCTAAAATAAAAAGCGGCAGGAAAATTCCTGTCGCTTTTTGTTTTGTTAGCAAAATGTAGCGTTATTGTAATATATGTAGAGCGCACGATTTATATAAAATATGCTATGATGTGTTTATGAGGTGATGACATTGGATCAACAACCACCACAACAAAGACGTCGACGATATAACCCAACGCCGGAACCAAATAAAAAATCCGATAAATTATTAAATATCGCGATTGCTGTTGTTAGTATTTTAATTGTAATCGTTGGCTATTTTGTTCTTACATATGATGGTTCTAATCAAAAAGCAGTGGATGAACCAAAAAATGAACAAAAAGCGACAGATTCAAGTGCTACAAATGCACAAAAAGCCAAAGAACAAGCAAAAGAAGAAAAAGCTAAACAACGTGAAGAAGATTTGAAAAAAGATATTACAGAACGTTCTACTGTAACTCAAAGTGAATCAAGCGACAGTAATGTAGAAATGACAATCGTAGATTCAGCTTGGAAAGTAACGAAAACTGAGCAAACAGAAAACATTGGTGAAGGCCACATTTCTGCTTATGATGGGACATCGCTTGACTGGCAAGAAAAAGTGAAAACATTTGCAACTGTAACAAATATTCCAGAAGAAACGATGAAAATTATTCGTGTGAAAAATGGTGGCGCAAATAATCGTACAATCGGAATTGTCACTTCTGAAGATGGTTTGAAAAAATATCGTGTGACGGTACAGTGGATTGCAGATAAAGGATGGAAAACTGAACAAATCGATGTCTTAAAAACATTGGATGGCACATATTAAAACATAAAAAATCCTGTAGTTCTTGACGACTACAGGATTTTTTGTATATCGTATAGAAGATAGAATTTGAAAGGTGGAACCACTTATTATGAAAATCGCAGTAATCGGCGCAATGGAAGAGGAAGTAGAACTTTTACGCGCAACGTTAGAAAACGCAACAACAGAAACAATCGCAAATAGCGAATATACACAAGGCACCTATAAAGATAAAGATGTTATTTTATTAAAATCAGGTATTGGCAAAGTGAATGCGGCAATGTCGACAACGATTTTACTTGAAAAATATCAACCAGATGTGGTCATCAATACAGGATCAGCAGGCGGCTATGATGAAAATCTTGATGTGGGTGCTATCGTCATTTCGGATGAAGTACGTCATCATGATGTAGATGCAACTATTTTTGGCTATGAAATGGGTCAAGTACCACAAATGCCTGTAGGCTTTAAAGCAGATGCTCGTTTAATGGAAGTTGCAGAGCAGGCCGTAGCAGAAGTTGGAGAACATCAATCAGCCACAGGATTAATTACAACAGGGGATTCATTTATGAATGACCCTGTACGCGTTGAAACAGTACGTAACTACTTCCCAACAATGAAAGCTGTTGAAATGGAAGCGGCAGCAGTTGCGCAAGTATGCTATCAATTCGCAACACCATTTGTTGTTATTCGTGCATTGTCAGATATTGCAGGGAAACAATCAGATATTAGCTTTGATGAATTTTTACCGATTGCTGCAAAACATTCAACACAAGTTGTATTAAAAGCAATAGAAAAAATGTAATTTAAAAAGGAAAGAATCGCGATTGTGTGATTCTTTTTTTTATGTGATAGATTGTCAAATTAACTGCACCACTTCACATTCAAATGCATCCTGTGTGGTATTCCAGTTGAGGCACTTTCTTGGTCGATTGTTGATCAATGAAAG
>NZ_JBHUOR010000111.1:0-21673 GCF_042686175.1 Kurthia populi
AAAAAATGGCTGTTTACTACCTCTGTTCCAGTGTCTTCGTTTTTCTTCTCAAATGAAAAAATAAGAAAACAGAAAATTCTGTTAAAATTTATGCGACACTAGTGAAAATTTTTTAATATTAGTAAAACACTGTTTCTGTCTAAAGCTCCACGTTGTATGATAAAGGTTAGAGCAAAAGCTCATTTTTAATAAATGGAGGTAATTTTATGTTCGCAGCAATTAATGGCACGAAGATATATTTTGATGTTGAAGGCTCAGGCTATATCCCCGTTGGCCCGCGCATGATTAAAAAACCGGTACTATTTGCCGTCCACGGTGGACCAGGTAGTGACCATTCAGATTTTAAGCCATGGTTAACACCTTTAGCAGAAGACTATCAAATTGTTTATTTAGACCAACGCTCAAATGGTCAATCAGAGCGCGTTGACCCAGCGACTTGCACATACGATCAATTAGCCGCTGATATTGAGGCATTGCGTAACTATTTAGGCTTAGAAAAAATTAGTGTGCTCGGCCACTCATTTGGCGGTATGATTGCACAGGAATATGCGACGCGTTATCCAGATTCAGTTGAGAAGTTACTATTAATCGATACAGCACCAAGCTATGAGTTTTACAAAGAGGCATTAGCTTTTGCGAAAAATACCGCAACACCAGAGCAATATGCAAAAATCCCTGAATTATTTGAAGGGAATATTCGTGATGATGAACATTTAGAAGAATGGTGGAGCGTGTGCTGGGACCTATACTGGTACGACTTTAAAGAAGAAATCGGCAATGACACCGGGGCACGTCCAATCGGTTCACTAGATGTATGTAATTATACATTCAAACATTTAATGCCGAAGTATGATGTGCGCGCGGCGATTGCTGAGCTAGACATTCCTACATTGATTACAGTCGGTCGTCATGACTGGATTACACCCGTGACACAGGCTGAAGAAATGCATCGTTTAATTAAAGGTTCTGAGCTTGTTATCTTTGAAAAATCAGGTCACCAACCATTTATCGAAGAGCATGCAGATTTTCTGCACACAGTACGTACTTTCTTATTAGCAGGTACAAAATCATGACAGCATTTGAAAAATGGAAGGCATCGCGACAAGCAGATATACTTGCCGCGCAAGGTGACGTCTCATTGATTGCGATGCATGACATTAAAGAAGCTATGTCTGTTTCTGAAGTGGCGGGTACATGGGCACCAACTTCTGAGAATCCTGGCTTGACGTTAACGGCGACAGTTGCGGATGGTCTGAAGATAAATGGAGAGCTAGTAGACGGTGTATATAAAATCATTGCAGATGAAACGGTTGTGGAGGCTGCAGACGGTCGTACGATGATGGCCACAAGTCAGCCAGAGTCGAATCATTTATTAGCCATTTGGGATATGACATGTGCGGCACGCCAAAATTATGTAGCGATTGATACGTATGCCTATAACGAAAATGCTGTATTTGAAGGACAGCTTGAGCGTGATGAGCAGCAAACTTTTTCATTCAGTCATACGAGTGATTCAGCCGGCACACGTCAGCATGAGTCAATCGGTGAAATCGTTGTAGAGATTGAAGGACAGACGTATCGCTTACGTCCATTCGCAGCAGGCGCTTACTCCATTATTGTCTTTCGCGATATGACAAGTGGCAGCGAAACGTATGGTACAGGGCGCATGCTTTTAATTAAGCCGGATGCAAATGGTCGCGTGACGCTTGATTTCAACTATTCATTTTTACCACCATGTGCATTTTCACCGCATTTCAATTGCCCAATGCCCCCATTTTCAAATCGTTTGAAAAGGGCGATGACAGCGGGTGAAAAAAACGTCATTTGGAAATGAAAGCAAAAGATGTGACAGCGCAAAAATAATTGCAAAAAATTCGAGATAATTAAGTTAATTTTTTAAATCGAATAATGTATAGTAGGTTAGTATGAATTGAAGCCGAAAGGAAGTATTATCAAATCCTTTTACTAATAGAAATGTAATACCACTTTTTCGCTTTGAGACAATCAAAAAGGAGTGAAAGATATGTTTAAAAAAGTATGGCTAATGATGACGGTGATGACAATCGTCTTCATTTTAGCTGCCTGTGGCGGTAAAGACGATAAAAAAGAGCAAGGTCAAAGCAGTGATAAAAACGTAATTAATGTCGGAGTAACGTATGCACCAAGTAATATTAATCCTCTACAACCGGTGGGCTTAGTATCAACGTATGTTTCCAATTTATTATTCCTACCATTAGTTGATTTAGATTCAGATTTAAAATACCAACCAATGCTAGCAGATTCAATCGAAACAAAAGACAATAAAACATTTACAATCAACTTAAATAAAGAGGCAAAATGGACAAACGGCAAAGACATTACAGCCGACGATGTTGTGTTCACAATGGAATTGATGGCGAACCCAACTGTTGCATCAAACTACGCATACATGTTTGCGATTGTGGAAGGCTTAGATGACGCTGGTTTCCTTCCTAAAGGAAAAGAATCTATCAAAGGCGTGAAAAAAGTCGATGATAAAACAGTTGAAGTCACAACGAAAAATCCAACAACCTTAACAATTTTTGAAGATACAGTAGGTCGCTACCTATTAACACTTCCAAAATCAGAGCTTGAAAAAATCGATGTTGCAGAAATTAACAAAAGCGATTTCATGAAAAATCCAACAGTCACATCAGGTCCATTCAAATTATCAAAAATTGATACAGATCACTATGTAGAAATGGTACCAAACAAAGATTACTTCAAAGGCGCTTCTAAATTAGAGCAACTAAATTTCAAAGTATTACAAGGTAACCAAATCGCAGCACAACTTAAAAGCGGCGAAATCGATATGAACATTCCATCTGCGGGTGTTGTACCAGTATCCGATTTCGAAACAGTAAAAGGTCTAGATACATTAACAACAAACTACGGTCAACCACTTGCAACGCAATTCATGTATATCAATGAAGATGTTGTGAGCGACGAAAAAACACGCCAAGCAATTTCTTATGCGATGAATCGTCAACAAATCGTTGATAGTTTACTAAAAGGTGCTGGCGAAGTGACAGATGGTTTCTTCACAAGCATGAGTCCGTATTTAGATGAAAATATTAAACCAGTTGCATATGATGCAGCGAAAGCAAAATCATTAGTAGAAGAATCAAAATGGGATAAAACGAAGAAATTAAAATTAGCGGTACTGTCAGGTGATGCAACACTAGAAAAGGCAGCGAATATCATGGCTGAAAACTTACGTGCAGCTGGTATTGAAACACAAATCCAAATGACAGATTTAAGCACATTACTAGATGATATTGTGAAAAAAGATTATGACTTAGCAGTATTAACGGTATCAATTACACCAGTGAACCCATTACCAGACATTGCGTACTTTATCGGTGAAGGCAATCCAAATGGCTATGACAACAAACGTGTAAATGAAATTCTAGCAGCATTATCGACAGAAGTAGACGAAGCGAAAATCGAAAAACTTTATAGCGAGCTACAAGAAATTACACAACAAGAAGTACCAATGCCATCAATTTACGCAACGAAAGCTTTAGGTGCAGTGAATAAACGCGTTCAAGGCGCAACTCCTAGCGACTTTGGTATGTTCATTAACGTAAACGAATGGACAGTTAAATAATTAAGATAGGCGGTATGAAAATGGAAAGTTTACTAAGTGTAAAGCATGTAACGACGGCTTTTGATACAGAGCATGGGAAAGTTACCAGTACATCTGATGTTAGCTTTGATGTAAAGCATGGTGAAACGCTCGCTATCGTAGGCGAGTCGGGTAGTGGTAAAAGCGTTACGGCACTTTCCATCATGCGTCTCTTAGGGAAGAATGGGCATATTGCAGAAGGAGAAGTACTGTTAAATGGCGTTGATTTAGCAAAATTATCAGATGCAGACATGCAGAAACTGCGTGGTAATGACGTATCGATGATCTTCCAAGAGCCGATGACGGCACTAAACCCAGTTCTGACGATTGGCTATCAATTAGTCGAGGCTATTCGTCTGCATATGCCAATCGATAAAAAAGAAGCAAAAAAACTCGCAATCGAAATGCTTACAAAGGTAGGTATCCCTCAAGCAGAGCGCGTGATTAAACAATTCCCGTTCGCTTTATCTGGTGGGATGCGCCAGCGCGTCATGATTGCGATGGCGCTCGTTTGTAAGCCCAAGCTTTTAATTGCGGATGAACCAACAACAGCACTTGATGTGACCGTGCAGGCTCAAATTATTCGCCTGCTACATGCACTATGTAAAGAGTATGACACAGCCGTTATGCTCATTACCCATGACTTAGGTGTTGTTGCTGAAACGGCTGACCGCGTCGTTGTCATGTATGCCGGGCAAGTCGTAGAAACGACTGATGTCTATACATTATTTGAACAACCGCTTCATCCGTATACAGTAGGGCTACTCAACTCGATTCCATCGATGGATTTCGATGACAAGGAATTACAAGCCATTCCAGGAACCATTCCCTCAAATTATAATGCGCTTCCTGGCTGCCGTTTTGCGAATCGTTGTCCACTTGCGACGGAGTATTGCCACAGCAATAAACCAGAGCTAATGGATACCGATGACGGGCATTTAACACGCTGCTTTGAATGGCGTAAGCTTCAGCAAGGAGGACATCTACAATGAGCCAACAGACGAAGACGCCATTATTAACCGTTAAAAACGTCAAAACGTATTACCCGGTAAAAACGGGCTTTATGAATTTACAAAAGAGTTATGTACGAGCAGTTGATGATGTATCCTTTGAGGTTTATGAAGGGGAGACACTCGGATTAGTTGGAGAATCAGGCTGTGGTAAATCGACGCTAGGACGTACGATTATCGGCCTAGAACCACTAACAGATGGCACGATTTTATTTGACGGAAAGCCGATGAATTTTCGTACGGATCGCGTAAGCTTAAGCAAGCAAATCCAAATCGTTTTTCAGGACCCGTATTCTTCACTGAATCCGCGTCTGACGATTGGAGATTTATTAGCAGAGCCACTGACGGTGCATAAAATTGTGCCGCATCATGAAATTCAGCAAGAGGTTAGTCGTTTACTAGCGCTTGTTGGTTTATCGGATTCGGCGAAATCGCGCTATCCACATGAGTTCTCAGGTGGTCAGCGTCAGCGTATTGGTATTGCGCGAGCACTAGCGCTTCGTCCACGACTAATTATTTGTGACGAGCCGGTATCTGCGCTCGATGTATCGATTCAAGCACAAATTATGAACCTCTTTAAAAAATTACAGCGTGAGCTTGGCCTAACGTATTTATTTATTGCGCATGGTCTTGGCGCTGTAAAATATATTTCTGATCGCATTGCGGTCATGTTTGCTGGCAAGATTGTTGAAATGGGCACAACCGAAGAAATTTTTAAAAATCCTCAACATGAATATACGAAAAAATTACTCGGTGCCTATCCAATTCCAGATCCGAAAAAACGTAGTATTTTAACAAAACCATAGGAGGGGAATTTGCATGTTTGGTTATATTTTACGTCGTTTACTCATCGCAGTCCCTGTCCTATTTGGGGTAACGATTATTAATTTTATTATTATGCGTATGGCACCGGGGAATCCGATTGATATGCTTGTCAGTCCAAAGCTCCCCGATGCGGCGCGTGAGGCCAAGGCTATTGAACTTGGCTTGAATGACCCAGTGTATATGCAGTACTGGAACTGGTTGAAAAATCTCGTGATGCACGGCGACCTTGGTTATTCGATGTACACATCTGAGCCGGTTGTATCGATGATTTTAGAGCGCATGGGGCCGACATTAATTTTAATGGGCACCGCGCTTATACTCGGTTTATTAATTGCCATTCCACTTGGGATTTTAAGTGCCACAAAACAATATTCAAAACTTGATTATATTTTCGTCACAGGGTCATTTTTAGGGATTTCAATTCCGAACTTCTTCTTAGGCTTAATTCTTGTTTATGTCTTTGCGGTTCAACTGAATTGGCTGCCATCAGGTGGTATGAAGGAAGTTGGCGCTGATGGAGGATTTGGTACATTACTTATGCATATGATTTTACCAATCATCGTGTTAGTAGCGAATGTGGCAGGGCGTAATATCCGCTATGTTCGTTCAAGTATGCTCGAGATTTTAGGACAGGATTATTTACGTACAGCACGCGCGAAAGGATTGAAAGAAGTATTCGTCGTCAATCGCCATGCACTACGTAATGCGCTAATTCCAATTGTTACAATCATCGGTTTAGAAATTCCGATTTTATTCGGTGGCGCGGTTGTCATCGAGCAAATTTTCTCATGGCCAGGTATTGGTCAATTGACACTCTCATCCATTATGAATCGTGATTACTCAACATTAATGGGCTTAAACCTTGTTGCAGCCTTCGTTGTTATCGCAGCAAATATTTTAACAGATATTGTGTATGCCTTCGTTGACCCACGTATTCGAAAAAGCTATGTTGGGGGTGCGAAATAGTGAGTCTCTTTAAGCGTTACTTTAATAAAAAGAAATATGATGCAGCGCACACGGTGACATGGTCAGAGGATATGCCATCGAAGGGTTTGTTTTTCAAACGCTTTAAAAAGCATAAGCTTGCGGTCATTGGCTTCTTTTACTTAGCTATTATTTTATTAGCAGCCATCTTCGCACCGCTTCTTGCACCATATAATCCAAATGAAATTACCGATGCTTTCGGTGAGGGGCCTTCAATGGCGCACTGGCTCGGTACAGATGATATCGGCCGAGATATTTTAAGCCGCGTTCTTTATGCAGCACGTGTCTCGCTATCTGTCGGTATCGGTGCCGTCGTTATTTCTTCTGCGATTGGGGCTGTACTCGGTTTAATCGCCGGTTATTTTGGCGGTATTATCGATGGCATTATTATGCGAATTACCGACATTTTCATGTCATTCCCATATATTATGTTTATCCTTGTTGTTGCAAGTATCGTAGGACCTGGACTGACAAATATCATTCTTATACTCGGGATTCTTGGCTGGCCAGGCATCGCGCGTCTTGTGCGAGGAAATGTACTCGCCATTAAACAATCTGATTATGTGAAAGCAGGCATGGCGCTTGGCTATAGCACACCACGTATATTATTTAAGCACATCCTGCCAAATACCATCGCACCGATTTTAATTTATGCGACGTCAGGTGTGGCGGGTGCTATTTTAGATGAAGCCGCATTAAGTTTCTTAGGGCTTGGCGTACAGCCACCCGATGCGAGCTGGGGGAATATGTTGTCGAGTGCACAATCGATTACGATTTTGACCGACCAACCATGGCTATGGATTCCACCAGGTATTTTCATTTTACTCACAGTATTATCGATCAACTATATCGGTGATGCACTGCGTGATGCGCTTGATCCACGTAATGTAAAATAGCTCCTTCAAGGAAGCTAAGACAGATTTGTCTTAGCTTCTTTTTTTATTAGATAACAAGATTTTAATCCTAATATAACGGCGATTTATTAGGTGTGACGGTTTATATAGATAAAATAAGAGCTAGGGGAAATGAATACGGGGATAAAGTAGCAGTAGCACTCATGGTAGGCTTGTCAGTTGTATTGGTAAGCAATCTCATCATGACATACATATGCTTCCAATTTTCACAATGGATTGAACCATTTAGATATAGCGCGCTATAAGAAATTTCTTGAAAAATCAATTGAGAGTGAGCGCTACTAGAAGCCACAATCAACCGTTTCGTTTTATAATAAGGTTAATAGGAGGCGTTTTAGATGAAATTTATGCATATACTAGGATTCGTTGTCGGTATTTTAACCGTACTTGATATTCAACAAAAAGGAATGGGCTATAAGATGTTGCCATCCAAAACACAAAAATGCTTAACAAAAATCTTCGCTAAATAAGGTATGTTTTTAAAAGTAGGCCACGCAACTAGAGTGCATGACCTACTTTTTTAATGCGTTTATGCTCGTTTAAAGAGATTAGCTGTAGAATTTAGCTGATTATATCCTATAAAAAGCATATAATAGAGAAAAAAGTAATATGAGGTGGCGCTAATGAATGTCATTAGTTTGCGGAATAATGTAAATATAGTAGGGCAAGGGAATCAACTGTTAATATTTGCCCATGGTTTTGGTTGTGAGCAGTCGATGTGGCAATACATTACTCCTGCTTTTCTGTCGGAGTATAAAATTGTATTATTTGATTATGTAGGAGCAGGCAATTCAGATTTAGCAGCTTATAACGCAAGCTATCGCACTGCTGATGGCTATGTACAAGATGTATTAAATATTATCGATGAGTTTCAATTAGAAGACGTTATTTTTATCGGTCATTCTGTTAGCTCGATGATCGGTATGTTAGCAGCGATTGAGCGTCCAGAAGCATTCAAAAAAGTGATCATGATTGGGCCATCTCCTTGTTATTTAAATGATGGAGACTATGAAGGTGGCTTCGATGAAGAAGACATCCAAGAGCTTTTACAAACGATGGAAATGAACTTTAGCGGCTGGGCGAGCTATATGGCACCTTTTGCACTTGGACAAGAAAATAACACACCTAATGTTCAAAATCTAGAGCGTGTTTTTGTATCACAAAATCCACATATTGCACGTGAATTTGCAGATATGACCTTTCATTTAGATTGTCGTAGTCGTTTACATGAAATGACGGTGCCATCAGTGATTTTACAATGTGCAGAGGATAGTATTGTGCCAGGTCCAATCGGACATTATTTACATGAGCATTTGCCATATAGTTCGTTTGAGATATTAGATGTGAAAGGACATTACCCACATATTAGTCATCCAGAGGTGACCATTGAACGTCTGAAACATTATATAAAAGAGGGATAAGCGATGGATATTCGTTTGAAAAAAGCACCATGTGGCTTTTTAAGTACGAACGATGAAGGCAAAATAACAGAAGTGAATGAGACATTTTTACGTTGGACGGATTATACAGAGCAACAACTACTCGGAAAGCATATCGAGTTTTTGCTGAGTCCAACGAATAAGCTACTGTTCCATTCGTACTTCTATCCGGCGATTCAACTTAAAAATCTTGTAGAAGAATTTTTTATTTCGTTGCGTGATAAAAACAAAAAAGCCGTACCACTTTTAATGAATGCCAAACGTTATATTCGTGATGGTGAAGAGGTTATTGATTATATGATGATGAAAATGCAGCATCGCCTGGAATATGAGCGCGAGGTGCAATCATTAAAAATCCAAGCAGAAGAAGCGTACGAAAAGAAATCACAAGCATTTGACCATCTCGAGGAAATTTATGCAGAAATTGAACAAAAGCAAAATGAGCTCATGGCAATTAATTTAGGCCTGATTGAATTATCGAATACAGATAAGCTGACAGGACTCTATAATCGCCGCTACTTTAGCCAAAAGATGAGTGAATTTATTCGTGCCTTTGACATGGAATCTGTGCAATTTTCATTACTTATTATTGATATTGATCACTTCAAGCGTGTGAATGACACATATGGTCATCAAGTAGGGGATATTGTCCTTGAACAACTTGCCAAGCTTTTAAAGGAAACGGTTAGTGAGCAAGGCATTGTTTGTCGATTTGGTGGTGAGGAGTTCACGATTATTTTGATTGGTCATAATGAACAAATCGCACATAATATTATTGAGCGTGTGCAACAAAAAGAATGGCCAGCAATTGGCGACTTAACAGTGAGTGTTGGCATGGCGAAATTCACAGCGCGCGATAATGAGCAGACGATTATTGAGCGTGCAGATAAGGCACTCTATTCATCGAAAGAAAATGGACGTAACCGCGTCACTATATTTGAACACTAAAAGGAGGAATGGCGATTGACGCGATTCCTCCTTTTTGTATGCTATTTACGGACGATAAAGCTTAAATGACGTCCGGCTTTTTTATCTTGTCGATAAGAGAAGCCTTGCGCACTTTTGAAAGTGCACACATCCTCTATCGTAATATTCGATGCAGGAATACCTGCCAGCTCACATTGCTTTTTCACCGTTAATTGATTATCGATATGATATTTCTTAGTCGCGTCTTTGAAGTACATAAAGTCATCTGCATAGCCAAGTGCTTTAAATTTAGTATAGACATCCGCATCAACCTCAAATTTTTCCTGACTAAGCGCTGTACCGATATGTACATGCACATTTTGTAAGTCTACATTTTCTGCCTCACGTAAATGCGTGAATGTCTTGAGTGAAATTTCCTTCACTGTACCTTGCCAGCCGGAATGAATTGCACCCACAAGTGTTGAGTCCGTCGCATAAAATAGTACAGGCACACAGTCCGCTGTAAAGGAGCTAAGGACAATATTTGGCTCAAATGTATAAAGTGCATCCGTCTCCGGAATCGCATCCTCTGCGCGTAGCGTGCCGCGTCCTTTATCCTCAGCAGTTACTTTATAGTAAGTTGCACTATGTGTTTGATTTGCGCAGACAAAATCTTGTAAGGAATGCCCAATAGTCGCCGCAAGTGCTTCGCGGTTTTTAATAATATTTTCAGGATTCTCACAAACATGAAGTGCCATATTATTCTGTTCAAGCTGCGTATCATCTTGCAAAGAAATGCCCATTAAAAGCTTGGCATCGTTTTTATAAATCGTCGTTGTCATCCAATCACCTCTACTTCTATTATATTATGATTCATCGCTAATTTTCGCGTTTTTCATTTCATAGCGCGCTTTTTTAGGACGTTCAAGCGGCGTGATATTAATGATGAAATAGCCAATGATTAGAAGGAGCACAACCGCACCATACAATAAGGTATGCATTGCGCTAGAGTGGTCGATAATAATTAAACGAATCATAGCCGTAATACCGATGTAAATGAAATAACGAAGAGGGAAATGATAATCTTCCTTAAAGTATTTTACAATCATTGTGATGAACTCAAAGTATAAGAAGAATGCTAAAACATTCGCTAGAAACTCTTCGTGCGTATGTTTGGAATCTTTCTCAAACAATAGAATATCTGCAAAAATAAAAATCTCTTTTGCCATTAATAGTACTAAAAAGATTGATAAACCAACTAATGAGACATTTAAAATCCACTGTAATACTTTTGGGAAGACAACTTTAAATTCTGTACTTTTCATAAATTTCGCCTCGCTTTCATTGTTCTTAAAATAATTTTCACATAAAGAAAAACAATGTGCAAAGCATACATATTTTGTAAGCGTTTTTAATTTTGAAGAAATATTTTGACTTTTCAATTTTAGATGTTATAATTCTTATAAGATAACTTGGTATTAACAAAAAGGGAGCGATAGACATGAATACGAATACATTTTTCCGCACCACAAAAGCGAATACATTTACAGTACGCAAATTTTTCAAACACGTTGCATCAGATATGGAAGCGCAATTACGTGAATGGGATGAAAACTTCTCTGTAGAAGTAGAAACGTGGAGAACGTATACATTGTCGGTGACAAACGGTGCACAGAAATTCCGTGTTGCACTATCAAAAAATGAAGTGGAATTGTTACAACATGCGCACCCTTATGCCCTTGATGAAAAGCTATGGACATCGCTTGAAAAACAAGGATTAGAAGTCCAAGATATTAGCGAATATATGTACATCATTTTAAATTATGATTTATATCGTCGCGATCGTTTACGCGTCGCACGTTAATAAAAAAATTGAAATCCCCCCGATTTCATTTAGATTTGAATAGAACAAAAGAGGCTAGGGTCTAAAAACCCTAAGCCTCTTTTTTGTTAGATTTTAAATTGTGTAATGGAATGTTCAAGTGATGCGGCAAGTAGTGCAAGACGCTTCATTTCAGCCTGCATATCATTCATTGAATGCAGTGTATTCTGAGCAGAGGCCGTCACTTCCTCCGTCATTGCATTCGTCGTTTGGGCATGGCTTGAGACATTGTCGATACTATTCGCTAATTGGTCGGTAACAGAAGCGATTTCTTCCGTTGTAGCAGACACCCCTTCAAGCTTTGGTGTCATGCCCTCCATTTGCGTCATAATATTAGCGAAGCGTTGCTCAGCTGTTTGTGTAACGCTGACCCCTTCATCTACTTTTTGTAGCGTGGTCGCCATTTGCTCAACAGATTGTTTCGTACTTGTTTGGATTGTCGTAACGAGTGCGGCAATTTGATTGGCAGAATGCTGTGAGCTTTCAGCAAGCTTACGAACTTCATCTGCAACAACAGCAAATCCTTTGCCGTGTTCACCAGCACGTGCCGCTTCAATGGAAGCATTGAGAGCGAGTAAATTCGTTTGATCGGCAATTTCCTTAATCATATCAAGCATTTTTCCAATTTCAGCGGTATGCGTATGCAGTGTATGAATTTGCGCATTCGACATCGTTACAGAGTCTTTAATGCCTTCCATTGTCGACACAGCCTCATAAATCGCTTGCTGTCCTGAGTGAGCATGCTGTAGTGAAGTTGTTGAAAATTCGGTAACATCTGTTATGCTCTGTGCAATTGTTGTAACACCTTTCGCAACGTCATTTATCGAATAAGAGGCTTCTTGTAAATCATTCGCCTGACGCTCTGTCGTTTCACTGACCTGTGTAATGGCGGTCGTCACATCCGTTGTGCTCAGCATATTTTGTGCAATATGTTGCTCCATTTCTACACTCGATTGTGTCACTTGCTGCGTATTTTCACCAACATTACGTACAAGTGTCGCTAAATTATCCTTCATCTCATTTAATGTCATCGCAAGTTGACCTACTTCATTGCGACTTGTCACATCGGTTGATACCGTTAAATCACCATGCCGCATTTGGTCCGCCTTCTGTGCCATCGTTTGCAGTGGGCGTGTAATCGAGCGGACAAGCCATAAAATAATGGCAAGGCTAATGAGAATCACAACGATTGCAAAGAAAATATTCATGACCGCAATACTTTTCGCAGCCTCTGTTGTTTCGGATTTATATAGGGTGCTCATGACTTTCCAGCCAGTCGCAGAGTTTGTGGCATATAAAGTAATTGTCTCTTCTTGTTCAAATTGCCCCTTTGCTTCTTTTAACTGTGAAGAGAGGGTATTCGAGACTGCCTCACCACCATCATGCTTTTTGTCGGCAATGTAGCGATTCGATAAATCAATAATAGAGGTATAGCCATGGTCACCAATTTTGACGCTACTCGCAATATCTCCAAGTTTTGAAATCGACATATCAATGCCAATAACACCGCTATTATCAGCAAGTTTTTTTGATAAGGTAACGACTAAATCACCACTCGTTTTTGAAATGTATGGGTCTGTAATTGTAATGTCGCTATCCTTTGCTTGCTTATACCACGGGCGTTCGCGCGGATCGTATTCAGCTTTGTTATAAAGATGATAGGGCATACGAATCATGTCCCCCTTTATGGTGCCAACATAGGCCATTGCGACTTCAGGATGCTCCTGAATATATTGTTCAAGTACAGTGCGTGCATTACTTGATTTGGAAATCGATAAATCCTTTGATGTGAGACGCTTTGCTAAGTACGATACATCATGTATTTTCGGCTCGATTAAATCATTGATGCTATTGTTTAGTAGCACCATATTAGAAGAAGCAGCAGTGAGCTGTTCTTCTTTAATTTGTTCTTTACTTGAGATGTACCAGAATACTCCACTTAATAAAATAGGAATAACAATGAGTGGGAGTAAGAAAATTAACATTTTATTCCTTAATTTTGTACCTTTATCCATTGAGATGCTCCTTATTATAGTCTTAAAGTTCGTAACCAATCGTATCATAAAAAGTTGTTAATTGTTATTTATTTTAACAAAATAAAGGTATTTTAGATGACTTTTGAATCGGTTCTTAGGAATCAATAAGGTGTTTCGGCAAAAAAAGGAGTAACCTACAAAAAAATGATATTCTCAAAAATTTATTAACTCCCATGCAGAAGATGCTAGATATTTACGATAGAAACAAATAAAAGACGCAGCCTCCCCAAGCTGCGTCTTTCTTTATATAGAGAACCCCTAAGTTTTAGTAAACTTTGTCACCATTGAAGATTGAGTTTTTAACGATTACGTAATCCACGTTGCGGATTGATTCTAATTTTGTACCACCAGCGTATGAAATCGATGATTGTAAATCTTGTTCCATTTCAATAAGTGTATCTTTTAAAGAACCTTTATGTTCTACAAACATTTTTTTACCTTCAACGTTTTTCTTTTCGCCTTTTTGGAATTCAGATGCTGAGCCGAAGTATTCTTTTACTTTTTTACCTTCAACTTCGATTGTTTCACCCGGAGATTCTTCATGTCCAGCGAATAGAGAGCCGATCATTACCATTGATGCACCGAAGCGCACTGATTTCGCGATGTCACCGTTTGTACGGATACCACCATCAGCAATGATTGGTTTTGTAGCGGCTTTAGAGCACCAACGAAGTGCCGCTAATTGCCAGCCACCAGTACCGAAACCAGTTTTGATTTTTGTGATACATACTTTACCAGGTCCGATACCCACTTTTGTTGCATCAGCGCCAGCGTTTTCAAGCTCACGCACAGCTTCTGGTGTACCAACATTCCCAGCGATAACGAAAGTGTTTGGTACTAATTTTTTAATATGTTGAATCATTGAGATAACCGCATTTGAATGACCGTGTGCGATATCAATTGTAATGAATTCAGGTGTTAAACCTTGTTGTGCTAATTCTTCAACGAAAGCATATTCTTCGTCTTTTACACCAACACTAATAGAAGCGATTAAGCCTTTACTTTGCATATCTTTAACGAAACCAATGCGTTTTTCAGGATTAAAGCGGTGCATGATGTAGAAGTAACCGCCTTCAGCTAATTTTGTCGCGATTGATTCGTCGATGATTGTTTGCATATTTGCAGGTACAACAGGAAGGCGGAATTTATGCCCACCTAATTCTACTGATGTATCACATTCTGAGCGGCTATTTACGATACATTTAGCCGGAATTAATTGAATATCTTCGTAGTCAAATACATTATCCATTAAAAAACACTCCTAAAAGCGAATATTATTTTTTGTTTTAATTAAATTGTTCGTCCTTTGGTAATTTACAATATTTTGATAGCGCTGTCAAATGATTTTTCAGATATTTTGAGAAAAATGAACGTTAGCTACAAAAAACATGCTAAAAAGCAAAAAAATATCACAAACTCCGAAAAGAGCTTGTGACATTTTAAGTCTTATAAATACTAGCGACTATGAGATTTTTGAAAAAATTACAAATTGCTTTGTTCGTCTACTAGCTTTTTAGTGAATTGAATAAAGTTTCGTACTGCAGGAGAAATGTAACGATCTTTTGCCCATGTGAGCTGTGTACGATGATGTACCGGCTGATTTAAAATCTTCAGTGGCACAACAGGGAAATCGAATAATGGAATGCCTATAGGTACAATAGCAACGCCAAAATTTTTACTGACTAGGTCAATAATCGACTTCTCAGCAATACCCTCAAAAACAATTGTCGGTTCAAAGCCTGCTTCGTGACAAATATAATCTGTTACTTCTCGTACAGAAGTATCTTCTTTAAAGACGATAAATTTTTCGAGCGCAAATTCATCTAAATGAACTTCTTTTTGTTTGCTAAGTGGATGATTTTTGGGTACGAGCATGATTAGCTCTTCTTCTAATATCGTATATTTTTCAATTGTTGTGTTTGCAGAAAAGGGTGAGCAAAACCCGATGTCAATTTCATCTCGGTTCAGCTGTTTTAAAATCTTTCGAGTAGTATCTTGTGATAATTTAAATTGAATATTAGGGTATTTTTCTGTGAATGCAGAAATCAACATTGGAATATAGTCAGAGCCAAGGGGTTGTGTAAATGCGAGACGAATCGTGCCATGCATTGGATTAATCAAATCCTGAATTTTATGCTCAGCGGTTTGAATTTCATTAATCGCATTTGTCGCATGCTCTAAAAAAACTTCACCGTAAGTATTTAACGTCACGCCGCGACTTTCTCGTGTGAAAAGTGGTGCTCCTACTTCTTTTTCTAAGTTCTGTATTGAGCGACTAAGCGCAGACTGTGATAAATTTAAACGTTCGGCAGCGTGCGAAATGTTGCCTACTTTTGCGAGTGTTTCAAAGTATAATAATTGATAAAATTCCATGACGCACCTCCATATGTACAGTATGCATAGATAATATGCAAAAGACAATTATTTATCATACCTTGAGTAGGCGTATACTATTTCTGTTAGATGGCTCATCTTATGAGGAGCTTAAAAAGGAGATGCATAGATTGTCTACAAAAAAAGAGCCACTATGGACAAAAAGTTTTATTAACATTACGTTGATGAGCTTATTTATCTTTTTAGTGTTCTATATTTTATTAACGGCGCTGCCACTTTTTATTACAGAAAAGCTTGGCACTTCAGCAGATAAGGCAGGCTGGTTATTAACGGTATTTTTAATTTTTGCGATTATTGTACGACCGGTTGCTGGGGGTTGGATTAGTCGTTTCTCTCAAAAGAAAATTTTAATTTATTCAACTACTGCGTTTTTCGTAGCTTGTTTATTCTATTTCTTCGTACATTCATTTGCCGTATTATTAGTTGTTCGTGCAATTCACGGGATTATCTTTGGAATTATTACAACCGTTAAAGGTGCCGTTAGTGCCGAGCTTATTCCGATGACACGCCGTGCAGAAGGGCTAAGTTATTATTCAATGGCAATGGGACTTGCGATGGTGCTTGGTCCTGTTATCGGTCTACAATTTGCGAGTGCATCCTCATACAATGCGATGTTTGTTATCTGTGCAGTGCTATCCGTCTTTAATGTCTTGTTAGCAATGATTATTACGATTCCTGGTGATAACGCAGACAAACACGTAGCAAAAGAAAAATTCTCATTTAGCAATATTGTTGATCCGCGCACCGTTCCATACGCGGCAATGACGTTCATTTCAGCAATTGCGTATTCAAGTATTTCAGCTTTCCTATCACTTTATGCGAAAGAGTTAGATCTAGTGACAGCAGCAAGTTATTTCTTTATTGTTTATGCGGTTTGTATGTTATTATGTCGTCCGTTTGTTGGGAAAGCAGCCGATCAATATGGGACAAAATATATCATTTTTAGTTGCCTCGCGATTTTTGCAATTGGTTTATTTGTTCTTCAAATGACGACTGCAGGTTGGATGTTAATTGTTGCGGGCGCGATTATGGGAATTGGTTACGGTTCTATCACACCAATTTATCAAACAGAGGTCATGTCATCTGTTCCACCAGAGCGCGTTGGGGTTGCAAGTTCTGTGTTCTTCAACTCAATGGATTTAGGGATGGCAGTTGGTGCAGCTGTGATGGGCATCATCGCAGGTGCAAGTGGCTATTCAATTATGTACTTAACAGCATGTATCATTATCGTCGTTGCTTTCTTCTTATATATGTACGTATCAAAAAAAGGATGTCGTTATCAACAATAATGCCTGTTCGCTGCCAGCAAATAGGCATTACAACTCCATTTTCGAATGATGGAAATACTAGCGAAAAAGAGAGTAGGATTTGAGCCTACTCTCTTTTTTTTACGTAAAAATAAGGAGTTTTACGATAATTAACAAAAAATTCAATTTTTTATTATGTTTACGTAGCTATTGTTTGTGGCAAATACATATACTAATTACAATTTATGTAACAAGGGGGATTTGGTATGACAGTTACAGCACAATATCGCACACGTATTGAAAAGACGGTGGACCAATTATCTAACCGTTTAATTGATATTAGTCATAAAATACATGCACGACCAGAAGTCGGCAATGAAGAATTTTTTGCGTCGCGAACATTAATTGATTTATTAGAGGATTTTGGCTTTGAAATTGAAAAAAATATTTCAAGCTACGATACAGGTTTTATCGCAAGCTACAAGGCAGAAAAGGAAGGTCCGACCATTGCCTTTTTAGCAGAGTATGACGCGCTACCAGGACTTGGTCATGCGTGTGGGCACAATTTAATCGGTACCGCTTCTAGTGCAGCAGGCATTGCGCTGAAGCAAGTCGTAGATAAAGTGGGCGGGCAATTACGTATTTATGGTACACCTGCAGAAGAAGGTGGCGTTAATGGCAGTGCAAAAGCCGCTTATGTAAAAGATGGACGTTTTGCAGATGTCGACGTTGCACTCATGGTACATCCCGGACATGATTCTTATGAAACGATTCCGACGCTTGCGGTAGATGTTTTTGAAGTGGAGTTTTTTGGTAAGCCAGCACATGCCTCTGAAAATCCACATGACGGTATCAATGCACTCGACGCGATGCTTCAATTTTATGCCGGTATTAATGCATACCGTCAGCAAATGCTCGATACAGACCGTGTACATGGCGTTATTTTAGAAGGTGGCCAGGCACCAAATATTATTCCGGAATATACGAAGGCGCGCTTTTTTACCCGCGCACGTAGTCGAGGTCATTTAAATGACTTAACACGCCGTATTAAAGCGATTGCAGAAGGAGCAGCCTTACAAACCGGTGCTCGCATGGAATTTAGCTTTATTCAAAATGGCGTCGATGATTTTTTCATTAATAAAACATTAGATGCGGTCTTTAGAGAAATGGCCGAAAGCTTAGGTGAACAATTCTATGATGACGATTTTGGATTCGGAGCTACCGATACAGGGAATGTTAGTCAAGTAGTACCTACAATTCATCCACATATCAAAATCGGATCCTCTACATTAATTGGTCATACAAAAGAATTCTGTGAGGCAGCTGCTTCACCAAAGGCAGATGAGGCGCTTCTTATGTCAGCAAAGGCTCTTGCACTTACAGGACTGGCGCTTATGGAGGATGCGGAATTATTAGAAAGTATTAAAGCAACTCAGAAAGATGTAGTGGAACAACAAACCTTTACAGATTGGAGTATTTAATATGCTAAAACCAAAATATACGATGAGAGATATTTATGGCGATGTTGTTTTCTCAGCGCGACCAGCACATGAAATCAATCCTTGGATGCCAAGCAACGAAAAACTCAATGCCCTATCTGCACGTGAAACATTAATTGCAGACGTGCCTGTACTTGTTCACGAGGCAACACAAACAGATAAAGCAAAAAAGCTATTCGATTTAGCAAGTATTCCATTTCCAGAACAGCCCTATACGTATAAAAATAAAGAAGATTACAATGCGATTTTAAAGCAATGGGGTGACGAGAAAAAAGAAGTCGTTTTACAATATATTCATGGTAAGAAAACAATTGACCGCGATGCTTACTGGATGGATGCAAAACTGTTAAATTATTTAAATAGCAAAGCCTATTTACGAGAAATCGTTCCAGAAAAATATGTACCTGAACGTGAAGTAATTGATAGTAAAGATTTAGAAAAGGCACTAGAGCACTGGGAATTACCATTTGTTTTAAAGCCAGGCGATGAAACGCCAACTGCGGGTGGTTACGGTGTGCAAATTTGTCATACAGAAGAGCAGCTTGCTGAGGCCAAAAAGCTCTTTACGCAAGAAGGCGCAGATCATGTCATCATTGAAAAATATGTTAAAGAAATTGAAAATTATTCGTGTCAGTATGCCTATAGTGAAAATATTGGTCTTCAGTATCTCGGTACATCTGTACAAATTACAGATGACGAGGGGGTTTATGCAGGTAATGTCATGATTGATAATGTTCCGGAAGCAGTCATTCAAGCAGGACGTGAAATTATGCAGGCGGGTGTGGATAAAGGGTATATCGGCATTGCAGGATTCGATTTGTTATGGACGGAGGAAGGCGAAGTAAAAGCCATTGACTTAAATTTCCGTTTAAATGGCTCTACATCGATGCTCATGTATGCTGAGGCATTAGACAGTCACTGTATGAAATTTTATACCTATGATGCGATAGATAAGGAACATAACGACGCATTCTATAATCTGATGGCAGATTATATTGCACAAGATGTATTATTACCGCTTAGTTATTATGACGGCGATGCAGTTGAAGGCGGTGCCCCATCATCCTTTGTCTGCATTTGGCATGCCTTTTCTTTAGAAGATATTGAGCTTTATGAGGAAAGTTTATTTAAAAGTGGTGCAGTAGCACGTTAACGACAGAGGGAGGCGAAAGCTTTCCTTTTTTCAATTTCATTACATATGCAAAAATAAAGAAGAAACATGATATGATAGTAACAAATCTATAGAACAAGCAATGAGAGGATTAAGTATAATGATGGAATTAGAAATGGCAATTAGAGAGTACATGCTTGGTCGTCCAGTTATAAAAATCGAACGCGAAGAAGAAGATTTCATGGGCGAAATCGTTGATGCCAATCGTGGTATTATATACGGTCAAATTGAAGTGTCAGATGAAGGTAAACTAACGAATATTATGGTCGATATCGAAGAAATTACAGACAATAATGATATTTCATTAGATGAATACGAAGAACTTGAACTCGAAGACTTAAAAGAAATGGCCGAAGAATTTGCGGAAGAATTTTGTTTAGGAGACTTACGTTATGTAAATGTACAACAATGGATTGGCGATACGATTTTAGTAACCTTTGAACAATTTGATCACCAATTAAATCTGCCACTGCCAAACTCTGGTGTACAGGTCGAAATCAATCGACAAGGCTTTATCGTGTCAGCAACGCTAAACCAAACGTATTACCAATTAACGTATCCAGAAATAACTGTAACCGCTGAGCAAGCAAAAGCAACTTTAGCAAATGAACTGTTATTAAAACGTGAAATTGAAGAAACGCCAGACAAGCTGCATATTGTTTATGTGCCTAAAAATCGTTTCACCGCAGTAGGTGTTGATGGCAAAGTAACGACTGTATTCGACCCAGACGCGGAAGAAGAATTACCAAAAAAAGCAATCGAAGCGGTAACTGTTACAAAATCATTACCTGAATTATTGGGTATTGACTCAGACATGGTATTTACTGATGAAGAAGATGTACAAACATGGACATCACCAACAGATGACAGCATTTATGTGCGCATCGATCGCAGTGATGCCTACGAAACCATGTACGAATCTGTGAAACCTTGGGATGAAACGCAACCAGAGCTTTCAATTGCAGAGCTAGAAGATAATGCAAAACAATTTTTAGAACTAGTTGTTGGTGAAATTCATACGAAGTTTGAGCTTGAAGAACAGCTTGAAGAAGAAGAGCCAGAGCTGACAGAAGAAGAGCTTGCCTATTTCCGTGCAATGGAAGAGGCAATGGCTGAAGAAGATGACGAGTTTGATGACGATGATGAATTTGAAGATGAAGACGACAATGATTTCGAGCCATTCCGTACATTCTCATTCCTGCGTACCGTACAAGGAATCCCAGTGGATGAATACAATATTCATGTCGATATTGGCACGTACACGGGACATATTAAAGACTGTACAGTGACACGCGTAAATGAAGCAGTTATTGAGAATTTCTCAACAGATGATGTAGAAGTATCATTAGAAGAGGCGAATAAACGTTATATTGACGCATTACAACTTCGTTTAGCACGTGCCATTGAAAGTCAGGATGATTTCCCGATTTATACGTTAGTTTATGAAATTATCTTTAATGATGGTCAATCAATACTAGAAAAAATTGAAAGTAATACGGGTGAATTCATTTTCGAAGATTTATATTTAGAAGACTAATCGCCTCTTAGGGAAGAGCTGCATGCAAATGCTGTTCTTCTTTTTTTGTGAGGAAAGTATCGGTCCTGCAGATTTTTTATAGACGAATTGTAATATTAAGTGCACCACTCAAAATAAATAAAAAAAGACCCATTCAATATGAGCCTGTATAATTAAAGTTCCTACACCAAAATCAACAGGGGG
>NZ_JBHUOR010000112.1:0-21756 GCF_042686175.1 Kurthia populi
ATAAATCTGTGTATTATTTTTAATTCCACATGCCTTCATCATTTCATTTACTGGCACATTTGCCAACTTCATCTCGAGTGGCTTTCATTTTTGTTTCGTATGAATACGTTTGTTTTTTGCCCATCAAAAAACACCTCCAAAGATTGTATACCCTTGAACGTGTCTTTTTCTTTTTATGTTGTCTCAGATTTTTAGGTCAGTTCGTTTTGTCCCAACCTCTTTTTTATATATGCATAAAAAAAGAAGCGAGGACGGAACCTCGCTTCTTTTCATGTCTTTATTCTTCAGTACCTTCGTCTTGCCCAGTAGTTGGTGATTCTGGACGTGTACTAGAAGTATGTGCTTCACCGCCGCTATTACTATTGCTTGATGAGTTATCCTCACCCGTTGACGGCGTTGTACTACCTTGGTCGGAATTTGTACCGCCACCATTATTCTGGTTCGAATTGTTTTGGTTAGATGAGTTATCTTCACCCGTTGACGGCGTTTCCGGTTGTGTTGTTGTGCCACCTTGTTCAGAAGAGTTGTTGTCATTGCCGGTTGATGGCGTTTCGGTCGACGGTGTTTCAGTCGACGGTTCTTCAGTCGTTGGTTCTTCGGTAGTCGGCTCCTCAGTCGTTGGTTCTTCAGTAGTCGGTTCCTCAGTCGTTGGCTCTTCGGTAGTCGGCTCCTCAGTGGCTGGTTCTTCGGTAGTCGGCTCCTCAGTCGTTGGTTCTTCTGTTTTATTTGTTTCGGTTGTAGGTGGTGTTTGCGTTTGTGGCTTTGTAGTAGTAGAACTTGGCGCAGAAATTTGCGCACCACGTACATATAATTCACTATTTGAACCTTCTACAACAGTGTCAGGTTTTGTAAATGATTTTGTTTCTTTACCAGCAGAAATTTCCGTCATGACTTGTTTAAATAAAGTTTGTGGAATATGTTTTTCTGTTAATGTTTTTAAGCCTGTTTGACGTTCTGGATCCCCAGCCCATGTTGCAACAGAATAGTTTGTTGTATAACCAATAAACCAACTATCTGGTGCAGTTTCAGCAGGGAGGCCTAATTTTTGTTTTTTCGCTGCATCAAAGTTTGTTGTACCGGATTTACCAGCAATATCTAAGCCATAAATGCTTGCAGCAGTACCTGTCGCACCAGCTTTAGAGCTTACAACATCACGTAACATATCTGTTACCATATAGGCAGTGAAATCACTCATTGCATCTTTTGGATCTGGTGTATATGATTTCGATGTTTTGCCATCACGGTAAACAATTTTCTTCACAGCATGTGCTTCTGTGTAAATCCCATTATTACCAAATGAAGCATAAGATGCCGCCATTTGAATAGGAGATACAGTTACATTACCGCCACCGATTGCATCCGATTCAAGTAATGCTTTATCATCAGCTGGTTTAATACCAACTTTAGCTAAGAATTTTTTCGATTTTGAAGCGCCGACTTCTTTAAATGTTTTCACAGCCGGAATGTTACGAGAACGATATAATGCTTCGCGTATTGTCATATTACCTAAATACGTATTATCGACATTTGTAATCGTTTGATTTGTACCAGTGTATTTAATTGGTTCATCGGTAATCGTTGTACCAGTTGACCATTTTTTGTTTTCAATAACAGGACCATAATCAATTAATGGTTTCATTGTTGACCCTGGTTGATGTTTACTAGCAGCCATATTTAAACCACGTTCTGGACCATAGTTACGACTACCACCAACCGCTGCAAGTGCACCTGTTTGAGTGTCAACAACAGCCATACCAGCTTGAATGTCTTCTGCTGTACGACCGACGAAGTTTGCGTCAGCATTTAATGCTTTTTCAACAGATTTTTGAGCTGTCACATCTAAGTTTGTATAAACACTAATACCTTCTTCTAATGCCTTTTCATCACCATTTTCAGCAAGTTCTTTTAAAACAACATCAATGTATGCATCGTATTTTGATTTCGCCGCTGCTTGACGTTTGCTTTCAGGAAGTAAGCCTTTTTTAATATCCACTTTTTGCGCTTTTTCCATTTCAGCTTTTGTGATTTTTTTATTGTTATACATTAATAATAAAACAACATTACGACGTTTTTCAGCACGCTCTGGATTTTTAAATGGATTGTAGCCATTTGGTGCTTGTGGCATACCAGCTAGTACAGCCATTTCATCTAACGATAAATCTTTTAGCTCTTTACCATAAAAATATTCAGCTGCTGTGCCAAAGCCATAAATACGACCAGACATTAAAACTTTATTAAAGTACATTTCAAAAATTTCATCTTTCGAATACTCACGTTCTAATTGCATTGCTAAGTATGCTTCTTGTACTTTACGTTTCATTGTTTTGCTATTATCAAAGAATGAGTTTTTAATAACTTGTTGTGTCAGTGTTGAGGCACCTTGTGCGCCAAACCCATCACGTATGTTTGCTACCACTGCGCCACCTAAGCGCCAGAAGTCAATACCACTATGGTCGTAGAAACGTGCATCCTCTGCTGAAAGAATCGCATCACGCATTTCTTTCGGTATATCTTCATATTTTACATTTTCCCGTTCTTCGCTACCCATTGAATAAAACTCTTTGCCATTTTTATCATAGAATTTAGAAGAAACAGGGTCTTTTAATGTGTCCTCGTTAAGTTCGGGTGCCGTAAATGCTAAATATGCAAACACAGCGCCACCGATTAAAAATAGTACGATGAAAAGAGATGCTAAACCAATTAATATACGTTTGGCTAATGATTTTTTTGATTTCTCTTTTTTCGATGTTGTTTTTTTCTTCGGAGACGTTTGACGTTTTGCTTTTTGAGTTTGCTGTTTACGACGTTGTTCCCTCGTCATTTTCTCGTCCACAGAAATCCCTCTCTTTCTACCTATCACAATGCGGATAGTAGTTGATCCACCGCTTTTAAGTAATCAAGCCGCGGTGCATAGCTCTCCGTTATTTCAATTGCTTGTTCTTCGAAAACGTTTAGTGGAATGGATTTTCTTGCACCTTTTTCCATCGCTTGCCAAGCACTATCTAGTACATCAAATGGTAAGACGAAAAAACGTTCTAAAGTTGAAAAACAAACAAGTAAAAAACAAATCCCTTGTTGTTTTGTTGCCGCACGCATATGTGTTACTTGGTGTTCATGGACATTTTGAAGCGGGAAGGACGTTTTATTTTTCGTCTCTTTCGCATCAAAGTCAATATAGTATCCATTGTAAACGCCATTATAGTCTGTTGTGGAAGGTGTTCTAAAATACGCCTCCTGAATGACTGCTGCACTTCGTGACGGGTACGCTACTTTGACGATTTGTACAGGAACAGGTTTCTTATGAATAACTGCTGTACCTCGTTGTAAATAAAACATATTGGCTTCATCGATTTCATCTTCTAAGCTTTTCCCGCGATTACTAAAGGTTAATTTATTTTTCGCTAGAACATCTGATTTTTTTTTCGATTCATTTTTTACCGTTTTATTTTTGGGCGTGTATTGTCGTCCGTTTGGATAGCGAATTGCCATTCTATCACTCCTTACCGCCTATATCATATCACATATGTAATGAACTGTTTTTTTTGCGACTACTCACAAGATATTAGCAATGTTAAGTATTGAATGCAAATTCTAATGACTCTATTATCGCCAGAAATGGTAATTTGAATTATACTAAAAGATAACATAGAAAGAATGTTTGTTCGCTTTTTTAAGCGATTTTTTGATAAATTAAGTGAAAGAGGCGTTTGAAATGCTCCAACAAATAACAACACAACTTTATGAAGAATGCGATAACAGCTGGACACGTTTTATGCAATTTCGTGAACAGCAATACGAGCCGGACTTTTTTGATGAAGTAAGACCATACGCAAATCAAATACATGAATTGTTAAATGAATGGCAGCAGCTAGCTGAACAATTTATTGTGGAGTACCATCCAAAATATGTGCATATAGTACAAATTAATAATGCAGCAGAGCAAATTGACCAATTTGTTGTCCAGTCTTTTTATATTAAAACGAGTAAAAAAAGATTATATCAATCAATTCAAGCTGCCAAATATACATGTGAAACATTGCTAAGTGCAATGCGTGAGGTAGTAGATGAATCTTAAACCGACGTTAGCTGAATGGATTGCTGATTTTACGACTAGTGAAGCGCGCAAAAATATTGAGCATATCGAAATTATGCCTGCAACAAACGGTGTCTATGCACCACTACCAAGTGACTTACACCCAAAATTAGCATCGGCGCTTTTAAGTCGAGGCATTACACAACTTTACAGCCATCAGGCCGAGGCTTACCACCATGCGATGCATCAACAATCATTTACTGCCGTTACACCGACAGCATCAGGAAAATCGCTGTGCTATCATTTACCCGTTCTACAAACGATTTTAACGAACCCTTCAAGTAGGGCACTGTATTTATTTCCAACAAAGGCGCTAGCACAAGATCAAAAAAATGCGGTTAACGATTTAATCGAAGCGATTGATGCGCCTATTTTGAGCTATACCTATGATGGTGACACAGCGCCTGGTATTCGAACGAAGGTACGTAAAGCAGGGCATATTGTGATGACAAATCCGGATATGCTTCATGCGGCGATTTTACCACATCATACAAAGTGGGTATCACTTTTTGAAAATCTTGATTATATTGTCATTGATGAATTGCATACGTACAAAGGCGTTTTTGGCTCACATGTGGCGCATGTTTTACGTCGTCTAAAACGTATTTGTCATTATTATGGTAGTAATCCAACGTTTATTTGTACGTCTGCAACAATAAAAAATCCACAACAATTAGCAGAGGCATTAACGAATGAACCGCAGCAACTTATCGCTAAAAGCGGGGCACCGACAGGGCAAAAAACATTTTTATTTTACAACCCGCCTGTCATTCATCCAACATTTGGTGTAAGGCGTAGTGCCATATTAGAAGTAAAAGACATTGCTAAAAAATTGTATGAGGCAAAGATTCAAACGATTGTATTTGCCAAAAGTCGTGTACGTGTCGAAATGCTCGTGACCTATTTGAAAAGCTTAACAGCGAAAAAAATTAATGATCAATCGATTCGTGGCTATCGTGGCGGCTATTTACCGAGTGAGCGACGTGCGATTGAAAAAGGGTTACGTGATGGCACGATTCAAACGGTCGTATCGACGAATGCCCTTGAGCTTGGTGTAGATATTGGCCAACTACAGGCTTGTATTATGACAGGTTACCCAGGAAATATTGCGAGTGCATGGCAACAAGCGGGACGTGCAGGGCGCAGACAAGATGATGCGCTCGTCATTTATGTTGGGCAATCAACAGCACTTGATCAGTATTTAATGAAGCATCCTCATTACCTATTTAATAGATCACCTGAAGAAGCGCGCATTTTCCCGGAAAATGTCCTTATTTTAATGGATCATTTAAAATGCGCTGCATTTGAATTACCATTTCATGAAGGAGATGCGTACGCTGAATTTGATGTAGCCGATTTTCTCGATTATTTCGTTGAGGAACAAGTGCTATTAAAAACAAGTGATACCTGGCATTGGATGGCAGATAGTTTTCCTGCACATGACATTAGCCTACGTTCAGCGTCACAAGAAAATGTGGTCATTATTGATCAAACTATCCCGACAAAAACGCATGTTATTGGTGAAATGGACCGCTATAGTGCCATGACTCTCTTACATGAAGAAGCTATTTATTTACATCAAGGGACGCAATTCCAAGTTGAAAAACTCGATTGGGAAGAAAAGAAAGCATATGTTACGGAAGTGGATGTCGATTATTTTACCGATGCAAATTTAGCAGTAGAGCTAAAAGTAATGTCTGAGGACAAAGAGCGTGTTGTCGATGGTCTAACGATTGATTATGGGGATGTGATGACACTTGCAACGGCGACAATCTTTAAAAAAATCCGCTTCAATACACATGATAATATTGGTTCTGGTCCGATTACATTGCCACCAGAGGAGCTTCATACATCAAGTACATGGCTAAGTTTTGAGGGACCGAGTAATTGGAGTGAGGATGATTTAAGTAGTGCTATGACCGGAGTAGCCTATGCGATGAATAGCTTTATTCCACTGTATATTCAAAGCGACCGTAGCGACGTCCATGTCATTCCACAAGTGAAGGCGACGCATAATGGCAAACCGACATTTTTTGTTTACGACCGTTATCCTGGTGGCATTGGGTTAAGTGAGCGCGTATACGACTTATGGGAGCCTTTACTAGATCGTGTCTATGAGCATGTTGACGGCTGCTCATGTCAGCATGGTTGTCCATCTTGCATTGGCGCACAGGATTTAGAAGAAGGCGGCAAAAAGCAAGTAAAGAAATTTTTAGAGACGGTGTTATTGAGAGGATGATTGCACATGTCTTATGAGAAAAAATTATTGGCAATGAAAAAAATGGTAAAGAAAAAAACGACAACAGCGCCCAAACCAGCTTATAAAAAACCGCAGCCACCCGTATACAGTGATGCTTGGGAAAATGTTGGATTAAAGCGTATTGATAATGACTTTGGTACCGTATTTGTCCGTGAGGTGCATTATGGGTTTGATTATGTGCACGGTGCCTATCCATTAGGTGCGTTTACAGAAGCACTTGAAACTTGGCAGCAGCATGAGCATCCCATTGCGCTAACAGATGACCAACCTATTGTATTTTATGACACTGAAACGACGGGCTTAAAAGGCACGGGGACACATATTTTTTTAAATGGCCTATTAACATTTGAAGCGCATGAATTTGTCTTAAAACAATATGTTTTGGCCGATCCAAGTCATGAAGCGGCATTTTTATTCGAATCAAGGTTTTGGCAAGGTAAAAAGACGGTATTAACATATAATGGGAAGAGCTTTGATTGGCCTCAATTACAAATGCGTTGGACTTTTCATCGCGATGTATTGCCACCACTTCAAACGCCACATCATATTGATTTAATGCATAGTGCCAAACGAATTTGGAAGCAGGAGCTTGCACGTATGAAATTAAGTGAAATTGAACGACATAAATTAGGCTTTGTGCGAGACGGCGATGTGCCAGGCTATTTAGCACCCGTTATTTATTTAGATGCCGTTAGAACGGGCGAGACAGATGCTTTATTAAAAGTACTTACTCATAATGAATACGATTTATTATCTCTCGTTACCTTATACGTGCAAGAAACGAAATTATTAACGGAAGGTGTACGCGAAGAAAGTGCAAAAGCGTATACGAATATCGGCAAGTGGTATAAAGATTTAAAAGCTTCTGATGAGAGTTTGGAACTTTTACGTGATGTAACGCATCTATATGATGTGGATGAAGCCGCAGAGGCCTCTTTCTATAAAGGCTACTTGTTAAAAAAACGTGGTGAATTTCAGCAAGCCTATGATTGCTTTTTGCTTTGTACACCTTATGTAAACGAACGTCAGCGCCTAGAAGCCTATACGGAATTAGCAAAGCTGTGTGAGCATCAATTGCATGATATTGAAGCGGCACTGCGTTATACAGAAAAGGCAATCGTTGAAACAAAAAAAAGTATTTGCTATAAGGAAGCAGCGAAAGAAAAGCGGATTAATGCACTTACGCATCGATACGTACGTTTAAAGAATAAAAATGTGCTATAATAAAATCTATATAGAAGCGAAAGGACGATGGACTTGGATATCAAACTATCTGCTAAAATCATTTTAGATAAAGATTTTAAAACAGGTCTTCGTGGCTATAGCCAGGACGAGGTTGACCAATTTTTAGATGAAATCATTCAAGATTATGAAAGTTTTGAACAAGTATTAAAGCAAAAAGAGGCGCGTATTGCGGAGCTTGAAGAACAACTAAGCAATGCAGAAGTCGCGCCAGCACCTGTTGCTGCAGCACCAGTTCTTGAGAAAAAGGAAGTAGAAGAGCCGCAACAAGTAGCGAACGGTGTCACAAATTACGATATTTTAAAACGCTTAGCGAATCTTGAAAAACGTGTATTTGGTGACAAGTTATATAATGACTTCGAAGGATAATCGAAACCATCTTATTTCTCTGAAATCTTAGAGATGAGGTGGTTTTTTGTATCGAAAAGCAATGAATAATTTTAAGGCTTAATTGTCGGAAAATACTTATTTTTTAATTGCGTCATAAAAAAAGGCTAAAAACCTTGTCATAGCACTTTTGAAGGACTATAATAACTACAGCATCATAGATGAATGAGTAATCGCTGGAACACATTCGTGTTGCTGAGGAAAGTCCATGCACGCACGGTTCTGAGATGACCGTAGTGATCGTATTTCGCGAATAAATAAGCGGAAGTAGCTGAAATGCTAACGGCGGAAGGAAAACCTAAGTCTTCGGATAGGGTTGACACTTCCTGAAAAGTGCCACAGTGACGAAGTCTAACAGGAAACTGTTAGAGTGGAACGAGGTAAACCCTGCGAGTGTGCAACCCAAATTATGGTAGGGGCGCCGTACCGACGGAATTGAACAGAGGTATGGATTGGCTGTCTTTATACAGTCAATAGATAGATGATTACTACCCAGAGTACGAGGCTTACGCCGTTTGAGTACAAGGGCACAAAACATGGCTTATAATTCTATATGGTGTACTTTTATTATGATAATAATTAGTTGAGCTCTCCTCGTTGGTGGAGAGCTTTTCTTTTATAAGAGGATACGGTGATAAAAAAGATGGAATACACGCAAAAGCTCGCGAATGCGACGACATTTACGTTTCCAAACCATATCATTGATACCATTTTTAATAGCGTTGAAGAAGGCATTATGATTGCCGACACAAAGAGTCGTATTATTCATGTTAATCCTGCATTTGAATTTGTAACGGGATACACATATGAAGAAGCTGTTGGACAACGCCCAAGCTTACTGAATTCAGGTATCCACGATCAAGAATTTTATACAAAAATGTGGGCAACGATTCGAGAACATGGAAAATGGTCAGGAGAAATTTGGAATCGCCGAAAAACAGGAGATATTTATCCAGAATGGTTAACAATCGTAGCCATTCACAATGAACAAGGTGACATCGTGAATTACTGCGGTATTTTTGAAGATATTTCAGCGCAGAAAAATGCTGAAAATGAGATTGAGCGCCGTAAATATACCGATACGTTGACAGGTGTAGCGAACCGTTATGCCTATTTGCAGCGTATGGAAACATTATTGCAATCATCTGCAAATCGAGAATACCATCACGCAGTGTTATTTTTAGATTTAGATCGCTTTAAACAGGTGAATGATACATTAGGCCATTCGGTTGCTGATGAAATGCTCATAAGCGTTACGCAGCGAATTCAAAGCGTGCTAAAAAATAAAGACATCGTCGCGCGTTATGGTGGCGATGAATTTATCATCACTATTACAAATATTCACCATATGCAAGAAGCGGTACAAGTAGCGGAAAAAATTGTTCATCTGTTATCAGAACCTCTTCCTATAGATGAACAAAATATATATATATCAACAAGTATGGGCATCAGTTTGTACCCAGAGGATGGGACAACGCTGGAAACACTTGTGAAAAAAGCCGACCAGGCCATGTATTATGCAAAGCAAAATGGTCGCAATCAATTTGCATTTTATTTTGATGATTTAAAAATCGACTCAAAGCGCGTACTATTATTAGATAATGAACTACGAAAAGCGATTAAACAAAATGATTTTACGTTGAATTTCCAACCGAAAATATCACTTGAGGATGAAACAGTCATTGGTATGGAAGCGCTAATACGCTGGACGAATGATCAACTCGGATTTGTATCACCTGCCGAATTCATTCCTTATGCTGAAGAAACCGGCTTAATCATTCCAATGAGTGAATGTGTTTTTCGCTTAGCTTGTGAGGCACATCTTCGTTTACGTGAAGAAATGGATAACGTGTTACCAATTGCTATTAATATATCAAGCATTCATTTCCACCAGTCAGATTTTATTGATACAGTAAAAATGATTTTTGAAGCCTATAATTGCAGTCCGCAAGATTTTGAATTGGAGCTGACAGAGCGCACCGTAATGAATAATGAACGTGATTCGATTCGAAAACTGGTACAATTAAAGAATATGGGCTTTAAATTATCTATTGATGACTTTGGTACAGGATATTCATCATTGAGTTATTTAGTGCAATTCCCACTCGATTATTTAAAAATTGATCGTAGTTTTATTCAATACATTACATCGATTGCCGACAAACAAGCGGTAGTAGATGCCATTATTCAAATGGCACATCGTCTGCATATGAAGGTAATTGCAGAAGGGGTAGAGCAGAAAGATCAAGTGAAATTGCTTGAGAAATTAGGCTGTGATATGATTCAAGGATATTATTACGCAAAGCCGATGCCTCTTGATGAATTTGTCGCCTTTTTAGAATTTTGGAAATTAAAAGCAAGAGAGGACTTAAAATAAGTATGACAACATATCAACTAGTTGCAACAGCAGCGATGGGTTTAGAATCGTTAGTTGCCGATGAACTTAAAAAAATGGGGTATGAAACACATATCGATAATGGACGTGTCTATTTCGAAGGAACGGAGCGCGATATCGCCAAAACAAATCTTTGGTTACGCGTAGCAGACCGTGTTAAAATTGTTGTTGGTAAATTCCCGGTTAAGACATTCGATCAATTATTCGAAGGTGTAAAAGCATTACCATGGGAAAAATATATGCCAGTAGATGCAGAATTTCCTGTTACAGGTAAGTCTGTAAAAGCAACATTATATAGTGTGCCTGACTGTCAAGCGATTACGAAAAAAGCAATCGTTGAGCGTTTAAAAGGTCATTATCGCCGTTTAGGTTTCTTAGAAGAAACAGGCCCTAAATTTAAAGTAGAAGTTTCTATTTTAAAAGATGTGGCCACATTAACAATTGATACATCTGGTAATGGATTACACAAACGTGGCTATCGTACAGAACAAGGGGAAGCCCCATTAAAAGAAACAATGGCAGCAGCGCTTGTTTATTTATCACGTTGGACACCTGCACGACCATTTGTTGATCCATTCTGTGGGTCAGGTACAATCGCACTTGAAGCGGCCATGATCGGGCAAAATATTGCACCAGGTTATAATCGTGAGTTTATTTGTGAAGACTGGCCAATGATGAAAGCTGAAATGTGGGATGAAGTACGCGCTGAAGCAGACGAAGCAGCCGATTACGACCAACCATTAAACATTATTGCATCAGATATCGACCAACGTATGGTTGCGATTGCGAAAAATAACGTTTTAGAAGCCGGGTTTGAAGGTATTGTTGAAGTAAAACAAATGCAAGTGGCCGATTTCACAACATACTACACAGATGGCGTTATGATTGGAAATCCACCATATGGTGAACGTATTGGCGAAAAAGAGGAAATTGAAAAAATGATTAATACGATGGGTACTGTGATGCGTAAATATCCTACTTGGTCTGTATACATGCTTTCTTCAATGGAAAACTTTGATAAAATTTACGGTAAAAAAGCAACGAAAAAACGTAAATTATTCAACGGTGCAATGAAAACGGATTACTTCCAATTCTGGGGCCAACGTTCACCTCGTAAACCTCAAGAGCCAAAAGCATAAATTACTAAATATAAATAAATACTCGATAACGGAAGGGGCAGCCCTTCCGTTTCGTTGTCAATAAGGAAAGGGGCAATTATTGAATGCGACAATCGATTCCATTCGAACTATCAAAAGACAAATCATTCTTTGACTCGTTAGGAGACTGGATTGGTGATGTACTTTATGATGAATTACCTGAGAAAGGACTAGAACTTCGCGATGAGCAAGTGTTTATGGCTTATCAAATCGAAAGTGCATTGCGCGAAAAATCTGTACTATTTGCTGAAGCAGGCGTAGGGACAGGGAAAACAATCGCGTATTTATTACCATCAATTGCTTATGCACGCTATACAGGGAAACCGGCATTAATTGCTTGTGCGGATGAAACATTAATCGACCAACTCGTGAAAGAGGGCGGCGATATTTATAAATTACAACAATTATTAGATTTAAAAATTGATGTTCGTTTAGCAAAATCACGGGACCAATATTTATGTCTAAAACGCTATGAAGAAGCAGAACAGTTTTTAGATGGCGAATATTTAGATGATATTGCTGTCTCAATTCCAGAAGGTGTTTATGGTAATGGTGCTCTTGATTTATACGGTCAACGCAGTGACTACCCAACGATTTCGGATGAAGAATGGTCACATGTAAACTATAATGCCATTCAACAATGCCAAGTATGTGATGTACGAAATCGCTGTGGTCAAACAATACATCGTCAAAATTACCGTGAATCAACAGACTTAATTATTTGTTCACAAGATTTCTATATGGAGCACATCGCCACAAAAGAATCACGTGAACATGAAGGTCAAACGCCGTTATTACCAGAACCATCAATGGTTGTATTTGATGAAGGTCATTTACTTGAATATGCTGCTCAAAAAGCAATGACAATTAAAATCCAAGACTATACAATCGTAAAAGTGTTAGAACGCTTAATGGTTGATGGTGTACGTGAAAAAACATTGAATCTAATGGAAAAATTACAAGATGGTCATGAATTATTCTTTGATCAATTACGTGAAGATGTTATTGATTCTGATGAAGAGCGTAAGCGTATTAAGAAAAGTGAAATGCTAATTACCATCGGTAAAAAAGTGATGACACTTGTGGAATCATTATTTGAAGAGTTTGTGTTTGAATCGGAAATGTATACAATTCCTGAATATGAGATTCGTATGGCTGAGGAATTTTTAGAGCAATATGCCGAAGCAATGCGCATCTTTATCGGAAACGGTGATGCAGTCGATTGGTTAGAAGAGGCAGACGGTGAAGAGACACTTGTCATTATGCCACATTTAATTACGGATATTTTAGCGAAGAAAGTATTCTCTAAAAAAATTCCATTTATTTTCTCTTCTGCCACATTATCAATTGATAAAGACTTCAGCTTTATTGCTTATAGCTTAGGAATTAAAAAGTATGAATCATTTACTGTAGCTTCTCCATTTGATTATGAAGAAGTAATGAAAATCAACTTGCATAAACGCACGCAAGCAGATAAAACAGCCGAAGTAGAACAACTATTACAACAAGGTGATCAAACACTGATTTTATTTAAATCAAAACAATCAATGCTTGATTTTAAGGCAACAGTAAACGCAGATACATTAGCGCATATGGCTTTTGAAGGAGACCGCGAGTTGTCATCCATTATTCGTGACTTCCAAGCGAAAAAAATGCAGGCAATTTGTTCATATCATTTATGGGAGGGTTTAGATTTACCAGAAGAGGCATTAACACGTGTTATCGTTTTTGACTTGCCATTCCCACCACATGATCCATTATTTGATGCGAAACGTAGCTTTGCTGACGATGCTTTTGATGAAGTAGAATTACCATATATGCTACTACGCGTTCAACAAGGGATGGGACGTTTAATTCGTACATCAAATGACCATGGAACAATTAATGTATTCCTAAATGAAGAAGAGCAGCAAGTAATTAATCATGTAACACCTGTATTTGCTGTAGAACCAACAGAACTTTAATATTAAAAAAGTAGGTGCCGCATGAATCGCGGCACCTACTTTTTTTGTCACTTAAACAATGGATTGATAAACATATTTCGCTTTATACAGATGGCGTGTCACACCTGCTGTGGAAATTTCAAATAAGGTTGTAGCCGTATCATTTGCTTGTTCCTCGAAATCGAGTAATAAAAAATCTTGCAAATTATGTTGCTCGAGAAGCTGAGCTTGCATATGCGCTAAAAATTGTGCTGCACCTTCGATTGCTTGTGAGATAGAGACAAGCTCTAACACATATTGTACACGCTGCTTATCTGTATTAAATTCACGTTTTTCTAATTCGAAATGTAACCAATGTGTTAAAAAGTCTGCTACTACAACAGCATTTGTTAACGTATTGCTGCCTTCTTGCTGTGATAAATCATAGATACAATGATAAGTAGGATGGTTAACAAATTGCTTTACAACAGAATAGCGAATGGGGCTATTTTCCATCGAATCCCTATTTAAAATCGGTTCATGTCGCTGTTCACACAATGAAAACCAAATATCACGGCATAGTTGGATAAAAAAAGGTGATTTGTTTTGTTCAATGATTGAAGCAAGTACTGACGCCTCTGCTAAATAATGTTCGAACTGTGTATATTTCTGTTTTTGGACAATTAGTGTACTCATTTGAGATAAAGGCATTGCAAATCCTCCCTTACATGTTCTAGTGTCTGTCTATTAAAAAATAATTTTATTCGGCTGAATGTCGGTTGTATATAAAATGGATGCTCTTATAGATATATGTAAGTTGAGCAATCTAAATCGCATCACTTATTACCCTTTAAAGATGCTTAGTAGTTAGTAACAGTCATATGATTAAGTTCTAAAGCTTTTTTTAGAGTGGGAAAAGTATAAAGAAGCTATCAACTAAATAAATTACGGAATTTTACTATCGCTTTAATGAAATTAAATAATTTTATTTTTGCTAAATAAGACGAGCATTCGCTATTTTTTCCGCTATTTCTTTCTCCTTGTTAAATAAGTGTAACGACCTATATTTAAAAATGCAATGCCTTATAAATGTAAAAAAAAGACAAACATTGATATATCAACGTTTCGTAAAAGAAAAAATCCGAAAATTCAATACACTATAATAGCTATTTTTCCCTAATTTTACAATTATGGTTTGTTAAGTATGTGTAGGGCATAAAAAAGAAACTACAGCAGCGTGTAGTTTCTTACGGGTGAAGAATTTATTAATCCTCTGTATCGATTGTTAATAATCCATTCATTTGACCAAAACCTTCGATATCGATTGGTAAACGAAAAGCATGCTGGAAACCAAATAATTTTGTTTGGCCAATCATGACCGTTGGTGGTGTAATATCTAAATCAAGCCCATTATCTGCACAATATGTACACAATTTTCCGGCTGACATATTCCCAAATTCACCAATAAAAGATTCAAGCATTTCTCCGCTGATTTCCATGCCATACATCGAAAGACCGATATTGCCAAAAATAGTTGAAGAAGACTCCAAAATAATACGGGCACGTACATCGCCTGTAATTCCAATTAACACCCCAGCTTCACTTTGTGTGAAAGGCTCTTTATAAAGTGAAGGCGCATTAATTTTGACTGTTTGTGGAATTACCTCTTGTATTGATTGAATAAGCCCATTTAATAAAAGTTGTATGTGGTTTGAATTACTCATAAAACACCTCTTTGTATATGACTTTTAATCTATCATATCATGCTATCTAGCAAAATCCCCCATTAATTGCTTGACGAAACGTATTTTTTTTCTTATGATAATGATAATCAATGAGAATAATTATCAACGTTATTTATATACATAATTTCAATAAAAGGGGCGTGCAATCATGGTAGCAGCGTTTATTGGCAGTACAGTTATTATTTATGCGGTCGTAATGAAACAAGTTTTATCAAAATCTACTGCACATTTGCGTTAACAGAAAAAATCTTCCTAGAATAGGAGGATTTTTTTTTTATAGTCGTGTAGAATGAAGAGGAAACGTGGCTAAAATGTGAACAGTCAACTAATGGAACAAAGGAGTTTGAGTAGGGTATGCCAACTTTTGAGGAGAAAATTCAATTGCTGTTAAAGCAAACAGCGCTGAATTATATGACATATAAGCGCAATGAAGATGATGAACGTATGGCAAAGACAGTACTTTTTGCCGACAAGTTAATTAAAAAAGAATTTACAATTGCTTTTGCAGGACACTTCTCTGCAGGGAAATCAAGTATGATTAATGCATTAACAGGGGATCAATTATTACCATCAAGCCCAATACCAACAAGTGCAAATGTCGTAAAAGTACGTAAGGCAGCAGAGGATTATGCAATCGCTTACTTAGTCGATGATGAACCAGTTAAATTCGATGCAGACTATGATATTAAGACTGTAAAGGAATTTGCAAAAAACGGGGCATTAGTATCGCAAATTGAAATTGGACATAGTCAATCGGTTTTACCGGATGGTGTAACAGTAATGGATACGCCAGGAGTCGATTCAACAGATGATGCACACCGCATGTCTACAGAATCGGCGCTACATTTAGCGGATATCGTATTTTATGTAATGGATTACAATCATGTGCAATCCGAATTGAATTTTCAATTTACAAAAACATTAATGAAATACAATCCAAATGTCTTTTTAATTGTTAATCAGATTGATAAGCATAAAGATGCAGAATTATCATTTGAAGATTTTAAAGAATCAGCTCGACAATCATTTGCAAACTGGGGCGTTGTACCAAAAGGAATGTTCTTTACGTCTCTACGCGACGTAAACAATCCAAATAATGATTTCGAACAAGTAAAAAGTATTGTCATGGATAGTATGGATGGCTGGCAAGATGCAATCGTTACGAATGGAGAAAATACATTAAAACAATTGTTAGCAGAGCATGAAGCGTACTTAGCACAACAAAAACAAGAAATTTACGATAATAGTTTGGACGTTGTCACAGAAGATGACTGGATTCGTAAAGAAGATATTTTAGCTGAGTATGATACGGTTATACGTCAATTAGAATTGTATTCTGTAGATGAATGGGAAATTAACTACAATACGGAAGTAGATGAATTACTTGAGAATGCGGTATTAATGCCATTTGAATTACGTGATTTACTTGGTAAATACGCAGAATCTAAGCAAACGGACTTTAGCGTGGGTGGCTTATTCGGTAAGAAAAAGAAAACCGAAGCAGAACGTGAAAAACGTCAGCAAGAATTGTATGCAAAATACAAAGAAGTTGTGGGTTCACAAATTTCTGGTCACATGTTAAACATCATGAAACAGTCACTAAAAGATGTTGGTGCGCTAAGTGATGCAGAGTCGCTAGCAATCGATGACTTTACATTTGATATTCCATTTAGTGTCATTGAAGGGGAAGTTCGTACAAATGCTGTAGCAGGAGATGCTTTGATTAACTTTGCAAACCGTGTTGTATCAGCAACTCGAATTTGGTTCAAACGTGAAACAGATGATTGGAAACAACATAAGAAATCATTAATCGAAGAACTGGCAATGACCCATATTGAGCCTCTTAAAAAGAAAAAACGTACATTAGAAGAAAAAGTAGCAATTATTCGTGAATATAACAAAGTAGAAGGCCAAGAAAAATACTTTGCAATCCAACAAACAGTTGATATTCATACATTAAATCAAGAAGCAGATAAATTAACGAATAATTGGATTAAAGAACGTCGTGAAGCGTATGATAAAATGCGCCACTTCGATCCATCAATGTTGGCGCAAGAAGAAGAAACGCAAGCGGTAGAGCATATTGAAGAATTGACACAAGGTGAGTACAATGTCCAATTATCAGCAACAATTGAGCATGCCTTGCGCACAGCAAATGCAGTTGAACCAATCGATGGTTTTGAAGAAGTATCAGCCTACTTGAAAAATAAAGTGTCTCGTTTAGAAGAAAAAGATTTCACTATTGCTTTATTTGGTGCATTTAGTGCGGGTAAATCATCATTCTCGAATGCATTAATGGGTCAAAGAGTATTACCCGTTTCGCCAAACCCAACAACAGCAGCGATTAATAAAATTCGTCCAGTGTCACCAGAGCACCCACACGAAACAGCCGATGTTGTATTAAAAACAGTTGAGCAAATGACCGAAGATATCATTTCATCATATGGTGAAATTGGCATAACGGTTACATCTCTTGACGATGCCTTTAATAAGGCGCAACAAGCATTAGATGTAGAATTAGTAGATGAGCGTTTACATGTCCATAAATCATTCGTTCGTGCATTCCGTGAAGGCTACCCACTATTTAAAGATAAATTAGGTACAGTTGTGCGTGCAAACTACGAAGATTTTGAAAAATTTGTTGCACAAGAAAATCGTTCTTGCTTCGTGGATAATATCGATTTCTACTTTGATTGTGCATTAACTCGTATGGGTGTCACGTTAGTTGATACACCAGGAGCAGATTCAATCAATGCGCGTCATACAGGTGTAGCATTTGAATATATTCGTAATGCAGATGCGATTTTATTTATTACGTATTACAATCATGCCTTTGCGCGTGCGGACCGTGAATTCTTAATTCAATTAGGTCGTGTGAAAGATGCCTTTGAACTTGATAAAATGTTCTTCGTCGTAAATGCCATTGATTTGGCAGCAGATGATGAAGAGCGTGATGCAGTTATTGACTATGTACGTAGTGAATTATTGCGTTTTGGTATTCGTAAACCACGTTTATTCGGTATTTCAAGCTTACTTGCTCTAAAAGAAAAAGTAGAGCAAATAGAACTTGAATCAGGTATGAAACCATTTGAGGAAAATTTCCATCATTTCTTAGAAAATGAACTGACAGCAATTGCTGTTCAAGCATTAGCAGAAGAAACGGAAAAAACAGAAGGCCGTTTATCATCATTAATCGAGCAAACAGAGCAAAATTTAGCGCGTAAAGATGAGCGTTTAGAAGAGCTTGCAACGTTAGAAACATTCATTAAAAAATACTTCGGCCAATCTGCAGCAGCAGTTATTGAAAAAGACGAAGCAAATGAACAAAAAGATTTACTATACTATGTATTACAACGTGTGTATTTACGTTATACAGACTTTTTTAAAGAATCATACAATCCGGCAGTATTTAATACAAAATCAACGTCAGCAGCTCTTGATTTTGCATTAAAAGAATTAGTTGGTTCATTAAGCTTTGATTTTGAACAAGAAATGCGTGTGACGAATTTCCGTTTATCAAAATTCTTAGTTGCGCGTTTTAAAGAGCGTTATACGACAGATGTGCGTAAAATGAAAGATATGAATGACAGCTTCTCATTTATGCCGTTTGAATTAGAAGACCCTGAAATTCTTGAATTTACAGGCCCATTTAATGACTATAATAAATACAAAGAAGTGAATAAGTTATTTAAAAACTCTAAAGCATTCTTTGAGAAAAATGAACGTTTCTTATTACGTGATAAATTAGAAGAGATTTCAAAACCAGATGCGAAAATCTATTTAGATGAACAAGGCGTACGTATGACAGCTTGGGCTCAAGCAATCATTACCAAGCAAGCGGATGCACTACGTACAAACTTAGAAAAACAAGCATTGCGTCAAATTGAAACGGAACGTAATTTATTGCAAGAAGAAAGTAAGCTGGCTGAATGGAAAGGGATTTACAACAATTTAGTAGCAGAGGTGCATTAATATGACAGCAGTATTAGTATCAGCGAATGCAATTCAACAACCCGCATATTTTCTAGATGCGCGCTTTAATTTAAACGATTCACAAGCAGGAAAAAAGCAATTTATGGATGGTCATATAAAAGGCGCACGCCATATTGATATTGAAAAAGATCTATCAGATATGACTTCTAGCGAGGGTCGTCATCCGATGCCAACAAAAGATCAATTAGCTGCCGTTGTGCATCGTTTAGGCTTAACCTATGAACAACCGATTTATATTTATGATGAGGGTGGACAGCCATTTGCAGCACGCGCCTACTTCATGTTGCAATATGCTGGTTTTACCAATGCGTATATTGTACAAGAAGGCTATAAGGGACTTGTTGCAGCAGGCTTTGAGGTGACGACAGATGTTGACTATTTGACGTCCACAATGCCTATTCAATGGAATGAAAATGTTTATGTAAATCGTGAGCAGGTGAAAGAAGTAGCGCGTCGTAAAGTTAATAAGGTATTGTTAGACGCACGTTCAGCGAGTCGTTATCGCGGCGACGAAGAGCCAATTGATCATGTCGCAGGTCATATACCTACTGCTCGTAACTACGATTGGGAGCAACTTGTACAAGACGGACAATTGTCGGTGAATGAAACGCTTACTCATACGGTGTCGAAAGATGAACAAATTATTGTGTATTGTGGAAGCGGGGTAACTGCATCACCACTTTATGCAATGTTAAAGCAACTAGATTATCCAAATGTTCAAGTGTATACGGGCAGCTTCAGTGAATGGATTAATCACGAGCCAATTGAACAAAGTGAAGAATAATAAAGAGGAATCGTGCGAGTAGCACGATTCCTCTTTTTCATCAAAAGTAACGGTACAAGGGAGTATTTAATGTGAAACAACCAAAAATTATCTTTTTCGATATCGATGGTACATTAACGAGTAGCATAACGGGAGAAATTCCACAAAGCGCCATCGAAGCGATATGCTATGTTCAGCAGCAAGGGATTGATATCGTTGCAGCGACAGGAAGACCATATTCGATGTGTCATGATTTGGAGGAGTTGGGCTTCAAAACATTAATTACAGCCAATGGTGCTTATGTGAGGCATAACGGCAGTGTCGTATACGGTGCCTCTGTAGAGACGGCATTCCAACAGCAAATGCTTGAGATGGCCAATCAACAGCAACATGCTATGACCTTTTATTGTGAAGATTTTTATTTTAACGGTATTATTACAGACCAATTGAAAACGGCGCTACATGAAGCATTTATGCTAGAGGAAGTGCCGAAATATTTACCAAATCCAGCACATCGTACACATTTAATGTGTTTAATTACAACGGGTAAACAACTATCACCTTATGAACATGCATTTCCTCATATAACATTCCAACGTTGGCATCCGACAATCGTGAATGTATTAACAGAGCCTGTTTCAAAATCACGTGCTATTCAAGAAGTATTAAAAATTTTTCAATATGATGCAACCGAGGCTATGGCATTTGGCGATGGCTACAATGATATAGATATGCTTGAGTATGTAGGATTCGGTGTTGCGATGAATAATGCGCCAGATGCTGTTAAAGCACATGCACAATATGTGACAGCAAGTGCCCACGATGATGGTATTATGAAAGCATTACAACAATTAGGTATTATTCCAGTTGTTATATTATGAAAATAATGATTTTTTTCTGTATTTTTCATAAAAAAATAAGTGCTTCATACACTTTTTTCTTTCTTTTTCAATTCAAAGGTGTAAAATAAAGTATACATTTTAGAAAAGAAAGTGGGAGTACAATGGATGGTGAAATGATTAGTAAAATCTTATCCATTATTTTGCTTGATATCGTATTAAGTGGGGATAATGCGGTTGTTATCGCGCTTGCCTGTCGTAAATTGGCGCCAGAGCAACGTAAAAAAGCCATTTTATTCGGTACAATGGGTGCAGTCGTATTACGTATTGTATTAACAGTAGTTGCTGTGTGGATTTTAGGAATTCCATTTGTAAAATTCATTGGCGGTTTATTATTATTATATATCGCTTGGGATTTATTAAAATCAGGTGATGAAGACCCCGATATTAAAGGAAATACAGGTTTAATGCCTGCGATACGAACAATTATCGTAGCAGACTTTGTTATGAGTTTGGACAATGTGTTAGCAATTGCTGGCGTTGCAAATGGCCATGTAGGTCTTGCAGCACTTGGCTTAGTAATTAGTATTCCAATCATTATTTTCGGTAGTCAAATCATTATGAAATTGATGGAAAAATTACCGATTCTCGTATGGATTGGGGCGTTATTAATCGCGTATACAGCAGGTGAAATGATGGTTAGCGACAAATATGGTCATAAATATTTAGTCGATGCATTATTCCCGCAAATGGATTGGATTATTCCAATTTTAATGATGGTTATTTTAATCGCATTAGGTTTATGGGCAAAAGCACGTCAAACACGTCGCATGACATCTAATTCTTAATCATAGTAAGAGGCTGGGACATAAGTGAAAATTCCAGCCTTTAATAGAGAAGGTGATGTCGAATTTGACATCACCTTCTCTATTTTTATGTATAAATTGGGAATTACCATTC
>NZ_JBHUOR010000113.1:0-22495 GCF_042686175.1 Kurthia populi
AACGATGAACAACGGCTGACAAGCAGATAAAAAAGACATTCATGATTTGAATAAAATCGTGAATGTCTTTTCTTATTGACTAGGGTTTTGTCCCAGCCTCTTTTTCTTTGTTAGTCTTGCTCATCCGGTATAAATTTCACGTCCGCTTGATACTGATTAAAAAATTCAACGATATCTTCTGCATCACCGCGTGTTAATCGATTAAAAGATATTTCGCGACCATAATCATGAAGCTCTAAGCCTTCTTTACCCGCAACTTCATGAAAGAAAAGATTAAACCATTTTAATTTACCATCAAGCGCTGCTTCTTCTGCAAAAAATTGACGTGTACGTTCATTTAAATCAATTTTAAACTCCTTTACAAGTCCTTCTGAACGCATTAAATTCGTATAGTTTTTTAATTCAGCAATTGCTGTTGTTTCTTCATTCCAACATTGGATTGTGACATACGAAAACTTATCGGTGAAATATAACCACAAATGATGCCAATACCAATAATTTGTATCAAAATCTTTTGTACGGTCAACGGGTGGTAATTGAATATGCACATAGCCCATCTGTTATCCCTCCTGTTGTTTCATCCAATCACAGGCATCCGCAACTACTTGACGGTTTGCTGCAACCGGAAAATAATGTGTATACTGCTCTTTATACCATGTTTCATATGATTTATGAGCTACTTTTAATGCCGCTTCTAATCGCTTCGCATGTACAATCGGTACATTATCGTCTTGTGCTCCGTGAATGATTAATACTGGACAGCTAATCTCATTGACACGAAAAAGCGGTGTACGCGCATGATATGCTTCTGGCATCTTCGTTGGTGTACCACCTACAACACGTTTTAGCATACGACGCATATCAACACGTTCCTGATAGGTGAGCGTCATATCTGAAACACCACCCCAGGTAACAACTGACGTGATATCGTGTCGTAAAATCGCTGTCCACAGTGCCATGATGCCTCCTCGAGAAAAAGCGAATACATGAACGCGTGTCGTTGAAAATTGCTTTAAAACCTCTACACCATGCACGGCATCAAAGCGGTCAACACCGCCAAATTCATCGCGTCCTTCCCCACCTCGATTTCCTCGGTAATACGGTGCAAATACAACTAACCCTTGTGCAGCAAATTCTGCGATACGTGCAGGACGTACCATACCAACTCCCTGAATGCCACCTCGTAGATACAGCATCCCATCATATTGTCCTGCTTGGTTTGGACATGCAAGCATTCCTTTTACACGAATCCCTTCAGACCAATATGTAATTTCCCGCAGTCGAATGCCAGGATTTGGCGAAGGATAGTCTCTACTGGATTCAATAGTGCCACTTATCCTCAAGTTCGCTCACCTTCTCAAGAATTTTTTTCATGCCCCCATCACGCATATGAAAGCTTAATTGCTTACAGCCTAATAATTCTTCATCTGTCATTAAAACAGCACCTTCTGTTTCATGCTTTTTATAGTTCGTATCTAAGGACGTTACATTGGCAATATATACGGCTTTACCAAATGGTGCTTTCTGTTGTACTACATACGTCGCAAGCCACATCACATCGTTAATATGTGCTCCTGTTTCTTCATATACTTCGCGTATAGCCGCTTCAATTAATGTCTCCCCTGCTTCTTGCTTACCTCCTGGAAATTCATAACCTCGTTGTGGATGCTTTGTTAATAACCAGCGTCCTTCAAATTTCGCTAGTACAAGTACATGTGTTGGATCAAATGAAAATGCGTCTTTTTTGAATGATAGGTCTACGCCATGACCATTTAAATCGGTATAGGAAAACATCTATTACCACTCCTTCATACTGTCAGTGTATCAATACTTCGCAAATAAAAAAACGGGTAAATGCCCTATTTCGCATTTACCCGTTTTTTTATACATTTAGCTTAGATTGACACATCAAAATTTTGACCAACATTTGGGTCAAGTGATGGTGTAGCAATTTGTGGCATTTGTTCGACCATTTGCGCAACAGCTGACGTTTCCATATTCATTGCCTTTTGCATAACACTCATTTGTACGGTTTGTTGGAGCTCCATTAACTGCATCGACATAATTGAACTTACATCCATGTTTCTCCCTCCCTTCACTCTTATGTTATATCGGCTTTTTAAAGCAATCGTACACAATGCTTTTTTAAAGGCTTTTCGGTATACTAACATGGACAACTATTTAGAAAGAAGAATGACGATGAAAAAACTACTTGTTGCGATCTTTCGCTTATACCAGAAAATCATTTCTCCCTTATTCCCACCAAGCTGTCGCTTCCATCCAACCTGTTCAAATTATGGCATTGAAGCTGTATCTCGTTTTGGTGCGATAAAAGGTGGTTACTTAACAATGAAACGAATTTTACGCTGTCAGCCATTATGTAAAGGTGGCTATGACCCCGTACCACTTGAATGGCCATCGAAAAAGAAATAATTTCGATGGTTTTTTCTTTTCCTCTTGTCAAATCGTAATCAATACGATATAGTTATTTTTGTTATTACATTCAAATCGTAATTATTACTATTTAAAAATTCAAACTATATAGGTCGGGGTGACAATATGAAAAAAATACTTTCATTTATCGTTTTAGCACTAACTGCTATCCTTTTAGCAGCTTGTGGCAATGACGGTTCTAAATCTACAAATTCATCGGATAAGGTTGCGATTTATACAACCGTCTATCCACTACAATATTTCGCAGAGCAAATCGGTGGCGAACATGTTGAGGTATCATCTATTTATCCACCAGGAACGAATGAACATACATTTGAACCAACACAGCAAGACATGATGAAATTAGCAGATAGCGATTTATTTTTTTATATCGGCTTAGGTCTTGAAGGGTTTGTCGACAATGCAAAAAAAACATTAGCTAATGAAAATGTATCAATGATTGAAACAACACATGGTATTGATGAAGAGAAGCTACATGCTAGTACTGCAACACATGAACATGAACATGAAGAGGATGATCATCATCACGGCGATGTAGATCCCCATGTTTGGCTATCACCTGTTATTAGCCAAGATTTAGCATTATCAATCAAAAATGAACTTGTAAAAAAAGATGCAAAGCATAAAGCAGATTACGAAAAAAATTATGATGCACTTGTTAAAAAACTACAACAATTAGATAATGATTATAAAACAATGGCAAAAGATGCAGAGACAAAAGAGTTTTACGTATCACACGCTGCATTTGGTTATATTGCTGGCACATATGGCTTAAAACAAGTATCTGTTGCTGGTTTGAACTCACAAGATGAACCATCACAAAAAGAATTAACACAAATTGTCGCACAAGCGAAAAAAGATAATATTCAGTACATTTTATTTGAGCAAAATGTTTCGTCAAAATTAGCAGCTGTTATTCAAAATGATATTGGTGCTAAAGATTTGACCGCACATAATTTAAGTGTTTTAACAAAAGAAGACATTGCAGCGAAACGCGATTACTTCTCTATTATGGAAGATAATTTAGAAACATTTAAAACAGCCTTATCAAAATAATGAACCAGAGAGCATACGAAAGTATAGGCTCTCTTTTCTTTTGACTTGAATTTATAAACACTATCCTTTACAATGAAGGCAAGTTAAGATTAGGTTTGAGCGATTGAGAGACCATTAAAAACATATGCATTTGTGCATGTGCTTTTAATGGTCTCTTTTTTCGTATCTAAAAGGAGGAAATACGTTATGAGTACAGCTTCATCATTACAACGTTATGCAACAATTGAGGAATTACAAAACAAAGAATATGATTTGCTCGTGATTGGTGGCGGAATTACAGGATGCGGGATTGCATTAGATGCGATTTCACGTGGTTTATCTGTTGCGCTAGTAGAAATGCAGGATTTCGCTGCAGGTACATCAAGCCGTTCAACAAAATTAGTACATGGCGGTCTTCGCTACTTAAAACAATTTGAATTTAAAGAAGTAGCAGAATTAGGAAAAGAACGTGCTGTTGTTTATGAAAATGGGCCACATGTAACGACTCCTGTTTGGATGCTTTTACCATTCCATAAAGGCGGGACATTCGGTAAATTATCAACAAATGTCGGCTTACGCACGTATGATTTCCTAGCGGGCGTTAAACGCTCAGAACGTCGTTCAATGTTGTCTGCAGCTGAAACACAAGCGAAGGAGCCATTAGTGAAAACAGAAGATCTTCGCGGTGGCGGTGTCTATGTTGAATACCGTACGGATGATGCCCGCTTAACAATCGAAGTAGCGAAAGCAGCCATTCAAAGAGGAGCTGTGCTAAACAACTATACAAAAGCCGTGAACTTCACATACAATGATGCAAAACGTATTACAGGTATTATTGCAGAAGATTTAATTGGCAATAAACGCTTTACAATTCGTGCAAAAAAAGTCGTTAATGCCGCAGGACCTTGGGTTGATGATGTACGCTCAATTGAAGGAAAACAAGCTGGTAAACATTTAATTTTATCAAAAGGTGTGCATATTGTTTTTGACGAATCAAAATTCCCGCTTCACCAAGCTGTGTATTTTGATACACCAGATGGCCGTATGGTGTTTGCGATTCCGCGTAATGGGAAAACGTATGTAGGGACGACTGATACATTTTATGAAGGTGACCCACGTGATATGGATATTAAGCAAGAGGACCGCGACTATATTATGAAAGCCATTCACTATATGTTCCCTACTGTTCAAGTAACAGATGCAGATATTGAATCAAGCTGGGCTGGTGTGCGCCCACTAATACATGAAGACGGTAAAAATCCTTCTGAAATTTCACGTAAAGATGAAGTATGGGAATCAAAATCAGGTCTTGTGACAATTGCTGGTGGTAAATTAACAGGTTATCGTAAAATGGCTGAAACAGTATTAAATACGATTGCGAAAGAATTAAAAGCAGAGTTTGGTATCGATTCTAAGCCATGTTCTACAAAACATATTCACGTATCAGGTGGCGATATTGGGGGCTCTCAAAATTTAGAAGCCTTCGTCGCACGTCGTACTGAAAAAGGTATGGAGCTTGGCTTATCAGCAGCAGAAGCAAGTCATCTTGCCCATCATTATGGTGCAAATGTTGATATGGTGTTTAGCTATGCACAAAAACGTCATGAAACCATCCCACAAGGCTTATATGCACAACTTTTATATGGCATTCATCACGAAATGGTCGTGCACCCAAATGATTTTCTGATTCGTCGAACAGCGAATATGTTCTTTAATATCGCAGACGTCAAAGCTCATAAGGACGCGATTTTAGACGAAATGGCCTCTTTATTGAACTGGTCTGTTGAACAACGCGAATGTTTCACAGCTGATTTAACAAAAGAAATTACTCGCGCCACTACTGCGTTATAATAAAACTAGTAGCTAATGAGAGAATCACGTCATTGCGTGGTTCTCTTTTTTACTAGATAGAAAAGAGGGTTTCCTATGCACTTTAATAACCAACAAATTATACCGGCAGCACGAACAGTCAAGCAATTTGATCAAGTCCTTAAAAGTCCATTTGAATACATTGTGCTACTTGAAGTTCATATTAGTCATTTATTGTCGCTCAAACGAGAAGCAGAACGACATCATAAAAAATTAATTATTCATGCTGATTTAATTCATGGTTTAAAAACCGATAATTTTGCGGCCGACTTTTTATGTAATGATATACGCCCTGCTGGCATTATCTCAACGCGTTCAAATATGCTAATCAAAGCAAAAGCACGCGGCATTATCGCTATCCAACGCGTATTTTTAATTGATACCATTGCACTTGAAAAAAGCTATTCCATGATAGATACAGCGAAGCCCGATTATATCGAACTGCTTCCTGGCATTATTCCATCGATGATTTCTGAAATTCATCAGCATACAAAAATCCCAGTTATTACGGGTGGATTAATCCGTGAAAAAGCAAATGTAGAGGAAGCGCTTACAGCTGGAGCTGTTGCTGTAACAACATCCAACAAGGAATTATGGCAAACTTTCGTAAAATAGTTGACTATGTACCATTTTTTCTCTAAAATGTAATTAAGTTCATACGTACGTGATTAGGTTTAGGAGTTCACATGTAGATAGCCGTGCACATTTGCGGTCTGTTTAATGTGAACTCCTTTTTCTATTTCATGGCGATTACAAAGGGGGAACTTTTATGTCAATATTCACAGCCGAATTAGTCGGCACGATGCTCTTAATTTTATTTGGGGGCGGCGTCGTAGCAGGTGTATCTCTACATAAATCTAAGGGTCTTGGCGGTGGCTGGATGGTCATCACATTTGCATGGGGTCTAGCAGTGGCCATGGCTGCTTATGCAGTTGGTGGTATTAGTGGTGCACATTTAAATCCGGCACTAACACTTGGTCTTGCAGCAATCGGTAACTTCCCGTGGGCTGATGTCCCAATGTACATTTTAGCACAGCTTATTGGTGCCATTTTAGGTGCAATTTTAGTATACTTCATGTACTTGCCCCATTGGAAAGGTACAACGGATCCAGAAGCAAAACTTGGTGTCTTCGCAACAATGCCAGCTATCAATCACCCGCTATCTAATTTAATTGCTGAAATGATTGGTACATTCGCACTTGTACTTGGCATTTTAGCGCTCGGTACAAATGAAATTGTCGATGGTTTAAATCCATTTTTAGTTGGGATGTTAATTGTCGTAATTGGGATGGCACTTGGTGGCCCAACGGGTTATGCGATTAACCCTGCTCGTGATTTAGGACCGCGTATTGCACATGCGATTTTACCGATTCCAGGAAAACGCGACTCAGGCTGGTCTTACGCATGGGTACCGATTGTTGGTCCAATTGTTGGTGGTGTATTCGGTGCACTATTTTTCCAACAAATCTTTGAAGGAAAAAATTCAATCGCATTTTGGATTTTCGCCATTATTGTGTTAGCCATTTTCATCGGCGCACAAATGACCATTAAAAACGTAAAAGACGAAGACTAACGTATATTCGGAGGGATTTATAATGACAGAAAAAAAATACATTTTAGCAATTGATCAAGGAACAACAAGCTCTCGTGCTATTTTATTTAATCATGACGGAACGATTTTCCATACGTATCAACAAGAATTTCCGCAATACTTCCCACAATCTGGCTGGGTAGAACATAATGCAGAGGAAATTTGGTCATCTGTTCTTTCGTGTATTGCTACTGTATTATCAGATAAGCATGTTTCTGCTACACAAATTGCTGGTATCGGTATTACGAACCAACGTGAGACAACGGTTGTATGGGACAAACATACAGGGAAGCCAATATACAATGCGATTGTCTGGCAATCACGTCAAACAGCAGATATTTGTGATGATTTAAAAGAAAACGGTTACAATGAGTTATTCCGTGATAAAACAGGTTTATTAATTGATGCCTACTTCTCAGGTACAAAAGTAAAATGGATTTTAGATAATGTCGAAGGCGCTCGTGAAAAAGCTGAAGCTGGTGATTTATTATTCGGTACGATGGATACATGGATCATTTGGAAACTTACAAATGGTGCTGTTCACGTTACCGATTATTCAAATGCCTCTCGTACGTTAATGTACAATATTTATGATTTGACATGGGATCAAGAATTACTCGATATCTTAGGTGTTCCCGCTTCCATGCTTCCAGATGTCCGCCCTTCTTCTGAAGTATATGGCCATACAGCTGATGCACAGTTCTTCGGACAAAATGTACCAATTGCTGGTGCTGCTGGTGACCAACAAGCTGCCTTATTTGGACAAGCTTGCTTTGATGAAGGTATGGTGAAAAACACATATGGTACAGGTTGCTTTATGTTAATGAATACGGGTGAAAAAGCGGTAAAATCAACAAATGGCCTATTAACAACGCTTGCTTGGGGTCTAGATGGCAAAGTAACTTATGCATTAGAAGGTAGTATTTTTGTTGCGGGCTCTGCCATTCAATGGCTACGTGATGGCTTGCGTATGTTCCGACACGCAAAAGATTCAGAAGCGTATGCAGCACGTGTCGATTCAACAGAGGGCGTTTATGTCGTTCCTGCCTTTGTAGGATTAGGCACACCATACTGGGATTCTGACGTACGTGGCGCTGTATTTGGTTTAACACGTGGTACATCAAAAGAGCATTTTGTACGCGCAACAATTGAATCACTCGCTTATCAAACGAAGGATGTTTTAGACGCGATGGAAGCAGATTCAGGCATTCCATTAACAAAACTTCGTGTAGATGGTGGCGCAGTAGAAAATAACTTCTTAATGCAGTTCCAATCAGACTTATTAAATGTACCAGTTGACCGTCCTGTAATTAATGAAACGACGGCTCTTGGCGCCGCATACTTAGCGGGTCTTGCAGTTGGCTTCTGGAATTCAACAGATGACATTGCAAAATACTGGAACTTAAACAAACAATTCACCCCAGCAATGGCTGTTGATAAACGCGACAAATTATATGACGGCTGGAAAAAAGCTGTACACGCTGCACAAGCATTTAAATAATTCATCTAAGGGTGGCCATGTGCCGCTCTTTTTTTATGCGCGAAACCATAGAGCAATTTGAAAATAAAGTGCATCGCGGAATACAGTTGGATCGAGTCCCGTTTGCTCTTTAATTTTTTCTAAACGGTAACTAAGTGTATGCCGATGAATTTGTAAAGCTTCGGCTGTTTTAATCAATTGTAAATCATTTGCTAAAAATGCTTCGATTGTTTCAAGAAATTTTTGCGATAACATTCCAATAGTATTTTGTGTATAACGAAGCATTTCTTTTGATTGTGGTGCTTTAAATAGTGAATAAATCTCTACGTCATCAAACACATTAAAAATAGTTGCAGGATCCCCGTATTGTAAAGCAATTGATGCAGTATCTGCCGCATAGCGAAGTTCTTCAATTTGTTCAACTTCTTGCCCAATGCCTATACGAAGCTGAAAATAACGACTTAATGTTGGTTGAATTTGACGCAATATATGCATCACTGCTTCCTTGTTGTAGCCCACCATAATACAAACATACACTTCTTTTTCAAGTGCTCCATAAACTACATTGTCTGGTAATACATCATCCAAAAAATGAATAAATGTTTGATAAGCTAGTTGCTTCTGAATCGTTGACATTTTAACAACGACATACGGTGCTTTTTTTTGAATATGTAATTTATCAAAACGCTTTAACAATTGCGCATCTTCTACTTGCCCTGATAAAAGTTGTTCTAACGTTACTTGATGCATTTTTTCATGCCATGCACTTTGCTCTGTTAAAAAAGCTTGATGTACCATCATCTCTGTGGTCAATTGAACAAGTGTGGCAATTTCTTCTAACTCTTCGACGATACCTGTAATACCAACAACACAAACGACCTCTTCATTATAAAAAATAGGGAGGTTAATTCCCTCTTTTGCGTAGGCAAAGCAGTGTTCATTCTCCGCTGTAATACGTAGTACTTCACCTGTTTGCGCCACATATTTGGCCCCTTCATGAATATGATCAATACGTAGTTTATCTCCTGATGCCAAAATAAATCCATCTGTATGCATCACATTAATATTACGGTGTAAACGATTCATCGTCTGTTCAACAATATGAATCGCTAATTGCTTTGAAATCATGTTATCACTCCACTATGTATAAAATAATAGCTGTTATATAGCATTAAATTTAGACGCTATGTATAATGTTTTGTCACATTAATGTCATTATAATACATGTAAGCGTTTTAATTAAGGAGGTTAATGATGAAAATTATTGTGAGTCCGGATTCATTTAAAGGTTCACTTGATGCTGAAACGGTTGCCGAAACCATTTGTTCAACGATTAAACAGGTACATCCAACATTCAATGTCACCACATTACCGGTTGCTGATGGTGGTGAAGGTACACTGGAATCGTTAGTTAAAGCAACAAATGGACACTTCATTCATACAACTGCACAAAATCCATTACAGCAAAATATCGAGACCTATTATGGGGTTTTAGGTCTTGAACAACGCTATATGATTGAAATGGCAAAAGTATCTGGTTTACCACTCATCCACCAACATGAACGAAATCCTTTATTAACTACCACTTATGGTACGGGTGAATTAATTCGTCATGCGCTCGACCAAGGAGCACGTGACTTCATTATTGGCATTGGGGGTAGTGCTACAAATGATGGTGGACTCGGCATGCTACGAGCACTTGGTATGAAGTTTTATGATGCCATGCAGCATGAAATTACAGTGCCACGCGATTTACATTTGCTTTCTAGTATTGATGACCGTGCATTTGATACACGAATTGCAGAATGTCACTTTACGATTGCCTGTGATGTGGACAATCCATTTGTCGGCCCAAATGGTGCAAGCGCAGTATTTGGGCCACAAAAAGGCGCTACAGAAGAAATGGTCAAACAATTAGATGCCAATTTAACACATTTTGCAGATGTCATTGCTGCAAGTGGCCGCATCAAACTACATACAGTGGCAGGCGCAGGTGCTGCGGGTGGATTAGGTGGCGCATTCCTTGCTTTCTTCCCTGCTACGTTACAATCTGGCATTGATGTTGTACTTGATGCGATTCATTTTGATGACATCATTAGCGATGCCGATATGGTCATTACGGGGGAAGGAAAATCCGACATTCAAACATTGGCAGGTAAAGCAGCGATGGGGATTTTAAAACGTGCGAAGAAGCATGATGTACGAACGATCTTATTATCTGCCATCATTGAGGACCGGAAAGAATTGGCACAGCATTTTTCTGAGATATACGCGATTGTAGAAGGTGATGTCACAGCAACGATGTCAGTGAATCATCCAGTAGAGCATTTATCAAATAAAGTACGTGAAATTATGGAGATTTTTAAGGGGGAATAACGCATGATTTTTGCGATTATTATTATTGGGGTTTTGTTCATTGTTATTTCATCAGCTAAATTTAAATTACATCCTTTTTTAGGATTAATTATTGCCGCTTTATTCGTTGGCATTGCCTCGGGTATGCCATTAGCAGATGTCGTCACAAATATTAATGAAGGCTTTGGCGGCTTGATGACGAGTATTGGGATTATTATTGTGGCCGGGACAATTATTGGGACCATTTTAGAACGCTCGGGTGCAGCATATCGTATGGCAGAAGTCGTATTGCGTATTGTCGGACCAAAGCATCCACAACTAGCTATGTCACTTATCGGTTATGTTGTATCCATTCCTGTATTTTGCGATTCTGGCTATATTATTTTATCAAGTTTACAAAAATCTTTAGCGAAGCGTGCAGCTGTACCACTTGCCACAATGGCAGTCGCACTTTCAACTGGCTTGTTTGCAACACATACACTTGTACCGCCAACACCTGGACCGATTGCTGCCGCTGGTAATATCGGCGCAACCAATTATTTAGGTACGATTATTGTAATTGGTTTATTAGTAGCCATCCCTGTGACCCTTGTTGGTTATTTATGGGCTGTTTATGCAGGAAGAAAAGTAGTTGTTCCAGCGGATAATGAGCCTGCACTTGATTATGAAGAGGTGATTAAATCTTTTGGTAAAATGCCTTCTACATTCAAATCATTTTTACCGATTGTTTTACCGATTGCTTTAATTGCGATTGGTTCAATTGCTACGATGACAATGTCAGCGGATTCATCTCTAACAACGCTACTTGTATTTTTTGGTTCTCCTACAATTGCACTCTTATGTGGTGTCGCGGCAGCCTTTTTATTACTACCTGAAATGAACGAAACTACATTAAATGACTGGATTGCAGACAGTTTAAAAGATGCTGCACCAATTCTTCTTGTGACAGGAGCTGGTGGCGCATTCGGTACTGTTATTAAAAATACGTCTATCTCTGATACGTTGCAAAATATGGATTTCAGTTCATTAACGGGCGCATTATTTTTACTCGTGCCATTCTTAATTGCTGCTGCTTTAAAAACGGCACAAGGTTCTTCTACCGCTTCACTTGTTATTACTTCTTCCCTTGTTGCGCCAATGCTCGTTACAATGGGAATTGAAGGTGCTGTACCACTTGCATTGGTCGTAATGGCTTTAGGTGCTGGTGCGATGACCGTTTCTCATGTTAATGATAGCTTTTTCTGGGTCGTAACACAGTTTAGCGGTATGGATGTAAAAGATGCGTATAAAACACATACGGTTGCCACATTACTGCAAGGTCTGACTGCATTAATCATTTCCGTGTTATTGTGGCTATTACTTGTTTAATTAAAATAAAAAAAGAGACTGGGACAAAACACATTATTTTTCTTTTTTAGCGTTCACAACGAAAAACCGGAACCGCGCCACAGTGCGGTTCCGGTTTTTATTATGCTCATAGGAGCGATTGTTTTTACACGTATGTCAAAGCTTTTTCATTTAAGCAAACGTCATTTTGGATACAACCATAAAGACAACATATACGCCAACGCCAACGAGTACAGATTGGGCGGGCTTCATAAATCCTGAGCAATAATAAATAATCATCATTAAAATAATCATACCAATGGCACCGATAATGCCATTGCGCTGCGTTAAATGAAAGTTTTCTGCCGTCATATTATGTACTTGTAAATTTAAATTCATTAATGTCAAAATCGGTAGCAATGTAATAATTCCAGATAAAAATAAATACTTTGATTGACTTAACATCGCAGCTAATAACATTACCGTACCACCAATAATAAATTGAACGATATATCCTGCCAAAATGGTTACTCCTAACTTCTCTTTATATTTTTTATCGTATGCATAAATTTTTTTCGCACTAAAGCGCTGTTTTACTTCTTTGATTTCCTACATCGTTCCACATGTTTACATTTCGGTGAATGATGCAAGAAATATCCCTTGATTCCTATTCATTGTAGTGATAATTTTAATATTAGTAAATTGAATTTATTCAATGCCATCTATATAAAAAATTTATAAGTAAGGTGAACTCTTTGAGTATATTAAAATTAAAGGCGTATATTGCCGCTGTTAAATATGGTAGCTTAACAAGAGCTGCAGAAGCATTAGACTACACACAACCAAGCATTAGTCATATGATTCATAGTTTAGAGGAAGATTATGGGTTTGCATTATTAATTCGTAGTAAAAATGGTGTGCAACCCACGGACAATGGTTCACAACTCCTACCGATTATGGAAGATATCGTCGTACGCTATGAGCATTTATCCGAAGCCGTTTATGCGATTCATGGATTAGATGTTGGAACGGTGCGCATCGGTGCGTATGCATCTGTTTGTGTCCACTGGATGCCTGAAGTATTGAAATTATTCCATGAAAAATATCCGAAGATTGCCATTCAATTATTCGAAGGAAATTCCCGTGAAATTCATGAATGGTTAGATGCAGGTAGTATTGATTTTGCGATTGGTACCATTCAACCGACAGATACGTACCCATTCCTTCCATTAAAGGATGACCGAATGTTAGCCATTTTACCGAAGGATCATCCGCTCACACAATTAGAAAAAATCGACATTCATACCTTTGAAAAAGAATTATGCATCATGCCATATGATGATACGCATAAGGATGCTCAAGCCATTTTCAAGGCTGCTCGTGTTCATCCGAATGTAACGTATCAAATCCGTGGTGATGAAGCGATTATTGCGATGGTAAAACGTGGCTTAGGCATTACGCTATTATCTGAATTACTCGTGCAAGATCACCGTGATGATATCGAATGCCGACCAATTAGCGATGAGTGTGTTCGTACAATTGGTGTTGCTTCTAAAACAGAAATTAAAAGTTTATCACCTGCTTCTCGTACATTTATTCCATTCTTGCAAGAATGGATTCAAAAAAATTAATAAAAAGGCTTGTTGCGAAGATGCAACAAGCCTTTTCTTTATAATAAATCTTTTAAATAGCGACGCATAAGCTTATTGGAGCCATTGCGTGGTAGTTGTTTGACGATATGAAAGGACTTTGGTACTTTATAATGTGCTAGTCGTTCATTGCAATACGCTTCTAACTCTGCACATTGTGCCTCATTTTTTGCAACGATAAAGGCTGCCGGCACCTGCCCCCATTCATCCGAATCAAGGCCGCAAACACCAACTTCTTTAATAGCTGGGTGTGCTGCTAGAACATTTTCAATTTCTGCTGGATAAATATTTTCTCCACCAGAAATAATTAAATCTGAACGACGATCTACGACATATAAATACCCTTCGTCATCCAGATATCCTACATCTCCTGTATGCAACCACCCCTCTGTTGTTGACTGATGCTCGGCAAAATGGCCAATATACCCGGGTGTTACCTGCGCACTTTTCACACAAATCTCACCCACATCTCCAGGCTTTTGTGCACCATCAATGCGTAAGTGATTGAAAAATAACGGCTGTCCTGCTGAACCAATTTTTCGAAGAGCATCCTTACTTGATAATGTCGCAACTTGTGATGAAGTTTCTGTCATACCATATGTTTGTGCCGTTTGAATGCCGCGCTCAAAGCCTCGAAGTAAATAGCTCTCAGGCACTGGGCCACCACCTGCAAGAATCATTTGAAATTTGGGAGATACAACGGCATCGCGCGCTTCTAACTCTGTCAGTAAGCGCTCTAATGTCACCGCAACCGCCGACATATGCGTAACCGTCCCATTAATTAATTCTGTCGCAACGACCGCTTCATCAAATTTTTGATACAGATCGAGGCGCACACCTTGTACTAAGCATTTTACGAGCATTGAAAAGCCACTAATGTGAAATAGCGGCATCGTACAAAGCCATGCATCATCATCTCGTAACCCTGTATTATATAAAGAAGCTGTCGCGACGGCGACATGATTGCCTACTGTTTGGCGGACACCTTTTGGAAATCCAGTTGTACCCGATGTATACATAATTGTCATCGTGGCCTGTTCATCCCACGTATCATCCATTTGAAGGCTTGTTTCTGCTGTTGATTCAATTGCTGAAAAACGATAGACGGTTACTGTCGTTTCTGGTAGCTTTTCACATAATGTATCATCTGTTAAAATCGCATCAACATTCGCATCATCAATTTGATAGGCTAATTCATATGGCGATAGGCGTAAATTTAATAACACCATCTCACATTGTAGCTGCATGCACGCAAGCATCATATGAATAATAGATGGCGTGCTCGGCGCATAAATGGCAATACGACTTCCTCGTTCAATACCAAGCGTCGCAAGCTTACGTGCATAGTGCTGGGAGATTTCATTTAATTGTTCATACGTCCACGCTTCACCTTCAAAGCGTAGTGCTGTGCGATGCGGTGACATCATCGCACGTTGTGTAATCCAGTTTGGGACCACGTCGTTCACCTTCCCTAATTAAGTTATGTCCTTATTGTATCAAAAAAGACGGCATCACGCCGTAGCATGATACCGCCCTTATAGACATCGCCCTATTATGGGAAACGTGGGAATTGACCGAAGTCTGGTGTACGTTTTTCTTTGAATGCATCGCGACCTTCTTTAGCTTCATCAGAAGTGTAGTATAGAAGTGTTGCGTCACCAGCAAGTTGTTGAATACCTGCAAGGCCATCAGAATCTGCATTGAATGCACCTTTAAGCATACGAAGTGCCATTGGTGATAATGTAAGAATTTCTTCACACCATTTTACAGTTTCATCTTCAAGTTGTTCGTAAGGAACGACTGTGTTTACTAAGCCCATATCAAGTGCTTCTTGCGCGTCGTATTGACGGCATAAGAACCAAATTTCACGCGCTTTTTTGTGACCTACGATACGTGCTAAATAGCCTGCACCGTAACCACCATCGAATGAACCAACGCGTGGACCAGTTTGGCCAAAACGAGCGTTGTCAGCAGCGATTGTTAAATCACATACGATGTGTAATACGTGTCCGCCACCGATTGCATAACCTGCTACCATTGCGATAACTGGTTTTGGTGTTTTACGAATTAATGTTTGTAAATCAAGTACGTTTAGACGAGGAATATTATCGTCACCTACGTAACCACCGTTACCACGTACTTTTTGGTCACCACCAGAACAGAATGCTTTTTCACCTTCACCTGTTAAGATGATAACGCCAATTTTTGAATCGTCACGTGCGCGAGAAAATGCATCAATCATTTCCGCTGTTGTTTTTGGACGGAATGCATTGCGTACTTCAGGACGATTAATTGTAATTTTTGCGATGCCGTTGTAAGATTCATATTTGATATCTTCGTAGACATGTTCAGTTACCCATTCACGAGTCATTGAAAAGTCCTCCTAGTAAATTAAAATTCTTTCTCTACTATTGTAACAAAAAGTTCGGGATTTTCCACATGAATTGCATGACCACAGCCATTTGCGACATGGTGCGAGCAATTTTGGAAACGTTTTTGCATCTCGATTGCTTTTAAGCAGAATTTTTGGTCTAGCTCTCCTGTAATCAAACTTACAGGACGCGGGAATGCTGGTAGTGCATCCCAGTAAGATGCTTGTGAGCCTGTGCCCATTCCGCGTAAGCTATTAGCTAGTCCAAGCTCCTGCTGTGCTAAACGTTCAGCGCGTACTTCCGCTTTCATATCGTCTGATAAGCGCGATTGAGATTGAAATAGCGGAATACTTTGCCAGTAATCAATAAATTCACGCATACCTTCGTTTAAAATGCGCTCCGCTAAATAATTGTCATGACCACGACGTTTTTCACGCTCTAAGCTATCTTCAAGGCCTGGCGAAGCACTTTCAAGAATTAACTTCTCGATGCGTTCTGGATGTGTTACTGCATAGGCAAGTGCCGTGCGCCCCCCCATCGAATAGCCAAGCAATGTAAAACTTGATAGATTACGTGATGCAAAGAATTGCTCGAGCATCTCTAGTTGTGCTTCCATCGTATAATGGTCGAGTGCCTTAGGGCTTGCTGTTAAGCCATGCCCCATTAAATCAATGGCAAAAATGCGGACATCATCGCCTAATTGACCAATGACATGTTGCCATGTTTTTGTACTTCCGGTAAAGCCATGTAATAAAACGAGTGTTTTTTCTGCGCGTGGATGAACTACTTCATAATGCATATCCAGTCCCGCGACAGTTGTTATTACGCTTGCCATAAAGTATCAAGCTCCTCATTGATTGCTTGCCATAAGGCGCGGTGTGTTGCGACATTTTCCGCGCGATCCGTCATCACTTCAATAATGCGGATGGCTTTGTTTTTAGGTGTTTCTAGCACCGTTTCAAATGCTTCTTTCGTCGTTACATTCGCATATTCTGCATCATACATTGCAGCCAAATGCTCAAAGCCAAGTGCCGTTGGTGTACCAAATAATTGCTCGTAATGCTCCTCAACAGTAGATTGGGCTAAATACGAGAAGATGCCTCCACCGTCATTATTCATTACAACAATCGTCAAGTCACTCGGTTGATAGCGACTCGCAATCAATCCGTTTGAATCATGTAAAAATGATAAATCACCGATTAATAAATAGGTGTCACGTTTTGAGGCATATTGGAGGCCAAATGCCGTCGATACGACCCCATCGATACCATTTGTGCCACGGTTACAGAAAATACGAATATCGCGCGTTGTTTTTTCAAAAAATGTATCAACATCACGAATTGGCATACTACTGCCCGCTACTAAATCGCTATGCTCTGGTAAATGCTTGAATAAAACGCCAGCCATAGCGCCCTCATCGGATTGTTCGGCAATATAAGCTGTACGATGACGCGCCGCAATTGTATTTGCACGTTGCCAAAGTATCGTATAGTGCTGCTGCTCAGCCGTCGCCTGCACATCAAGGGTGGTGATCCATTGACCAATCGCCGCTTCAATATGATGTGTTGCCACATGCAGTGAATCACGGAATTTCGGGTCTTCATCAATGACAATATAATTCGCTGGCTTTACGGCTGTTAAAAATTGCATCAATGGTTTCGACACGGGTTGTGCACCAAAACGAATCACCGTTTGTGGCTGCATATGCGCTTGGAATGCATCATTTTTTAAGATCGCATCGTATTGTTCCACAACATATGGAAGACAATCATCTGGAATATTCGTGCGCATATGCGATAGGCTTTCAACAAGCACAGGCCATTTTGCTTGGCGCACAAAATCCCACATTGCTTGTGTATGCGTATTTTGTGCCATTTCACCTGCGATAATAAAGCCCTGTTTTGTTGCTTGTATCGTTTCTTTTAAAAATACACAAGCCGCTTTTGCCGGACGTACTTCAGCCCCAAAATGCTGTGTAAAGGTACGTGCTGGCAGTTGCTTCGTAAACTCAATTAATAATGGCTCGCGGAATGGTACATTCACTTGTACCGGACCAAATGGCGCTTGTGTGGCAACAGCAACGGCGCGCGCAATATGGCGTTCCACAAATGGTAATGTCACCTGGGCATCATCTGGAATAGGTAAATCCAACGCCCATTTCACATGATGTCCATAAAGACTTGCTTGTGCGATTGCTTGCGGTGCACCTACTTCACGTAGCTCATGTGGACGGTCTGCTGTTAACACGATTAATGGCAGACGTGCATAATATGCTTCAACAATTGCTGGGAAATAATTTGCTGCAGCTGTACCAGACGTACAAACGAGTACGACAGGTTCAGCACTTTCTTTTGCAAGACCTAGCGCTAAAAACGCCGCTGAACGTTCATCCACTTGTCGATACATATCAAACTCTTTTGTAGATGCAAACCCGTAAGCAAGTGGAGTTGACCGAGAACCTGGACTCACGACAACTTTTTTCACACCCGCTGCATATAATGACGCCACAATATTGTATACATAATCACTCAACTGTTGTTTATTAACCATGTAAGGTACCTCCAAAAGCACGTAGCATTGGGCGGAATTTCACTAATGTTTCCTCATATTCACTTTGAGGATTTGAATCCGCCACAATACCACCACCTGCATAGAGATAGGCTTGATTGTCATGGACAAGTGCCGAACGAATTGCTACCGCAAACTCACCGTCACCTGCTGCATTCATCCAGCCAATTGGCGCTGCATAAAGACCGCGGTCCGTTGGTTCGTACTGACGAATCACTTCCATTGCACGACCTCGTGGTGCACCACCTAGAGCAGGTGTTGGGTGTAAGTTTTTCACCATACGTAAAATGCTCGCATCGTCTTTTAATTGCCCTTCAACTGGCGTAAATAAATGTTGAATATCACGAATTTTTAATAGCTGTGGACCTTCTGGCAATGTATAGTTTGCACAGTTTTCATCAAATGATTGGCGAATCATATCCACAACATATTGATGTTCCTGTAAATTTTTCGCATCATTTAATAACTCACTACCATAAGCATCATCTTGCTCTTTTGTCGAACCACGCTTAATCGAGCCTGCTACACATGACGAATACGCATCATGGTCTTTTACCATGACAAGGCGCTCTGGGGAAGCCCCGAAGAAGAAATCCTGCCCATTTTCAAAAATAAATAAGTAGCTTTCTGGTTGCTCTGCGGTAATTTGTGCAAGCATCATTTCAGACGTAATGTCACCATCAAATGCAAGCGCTAGCGAACGCGCAATCACAACTTTATCTGCCTGTTGTTGTTTAATAAGTTCTGTGACATTTTCAATCGATTGTAAGTATTCTTCTTTATGACGTTCAATTGTTTGTGTGATTTGTGGTTTTATATGTGATGCAAGACCATTCACTTGTGCGCTATGAAGTAATTCATCGCGTTCATTGCGTAGTGATTGTTTTTTTTCTTCTGTAATAGGCTCTTCACTTACATAAAATGTACTAATAAAGATTTGCTCGTTACGAATGACTAATTGATGTGTTGCAAGTGCGAAATACGTCTCAGGAAAGGCTTGCCATTCTTCCGCTGGTGTTTTTGCAGGGTCAAATGTATAGCTTCCAAAGAAAATCGGTTGCTGTTCATGTGCATCCAAATCCGCATATTGCATTAAATTTTGCCATGCATCTTCAACGAATGCATAGCGATTTTTATGGTCATCGCTTGTTACGGTATACGCATGACCAAGGCCGACTAACGTAAATGTTTTTTCGCGGTTTTGCCAGAAGAATCGTTTTCCTTGAAACTTCGTAACGCCCGCTTCATAAAATGCACGTGGCGATAAACTATCCATTTTCATCGTATCCATGTAAAACGATAGTTTCGCTGTTTGTTCGATATGATGGTCGCCATTTGTAATCGACAACTGTTGATTCATACAAATTCCCTCCGTCAATAGATTTTTCTCGTACGAAAACCTATTCGTAAAACTAAATTATCCTTATCTATCATACAACTTTCTCTACATTTCGGCACATATAAGCCCTTAATCCACAAAAAAAGACGCTGTTTAGAGCACCTTGTTAAATGGGCTAAAACGCTTGTACATATCGCTCGAAGTTTTGGTAAGCAATTCCTTCTATTTGTTGCTTTGTAAAAGTTGTCTCTAATGCTGCTAATAGCTGCTGTGTATCGCCTAAATGATGTAATTTTTGAATTGTATGGTGAATGCCGTCAAAATCAGAGCCTAATCCAAGATGCTCAGCACCAACAAGATCTGCTAAATAGCTAAAATGCTTCACTAAATCTTCTAGTTCAACATTGTCCTCTGCATCTTCAACAACAAATGGTGGATTATAAACTAAATGAATATGCCCGCCATGTGCAACAAGTGCTTTTGCCTGTTCATCAGTTAAATTACGCTCATGGTCACATAATGTACGGGCATTTGAGTGACTTGCAATAATATGCTTAGCAAGTGGTAAGACGTCCCAAAAACTTTGCATATTCAAATGAGAGACATCGATAATAATATCATGTTCATTTAAACAAGTGACTACTTCTTTACCAAATGCTTTTAAGCCTTTTGTTGGGTCTTCCTGTGCACCATATGCAACTGCATTTTCAAAATTCCAAGTTAGTCCAACTAATTTAATGCCTGCATTTAAAAGCATCTTTAATTTATTTAAATCGCCGCCAATTGCATCACAGCCTTCTAAGCTTAAAATCGCACCAATTTGCCCTTCTTCTAATGTCGAAAGCTGTTGCCAATCTGTAATGTGCACCATTTCAGGTTGTGTTAGTACTTGTGCTTGAAATAATTCAATTTGGCGCAGTGCTTCCATATAGCGCTCATTTTCCGGAATCACTTCATCAATAAAAATCGCAAAAATTTGCGCCTTTGCCTGTGCTTCTTTTAAATGAACAAAGCCGCATTGTAATGTCTCATCTGTTCGAAAATCTGTTGGTTGCTCACGTGATGATAGTTGGTAAAGTACATCACAGTGTAAATCAATTATTCGCATAATCCAATACCTTCTCTTTATATTAGTGTTCCTTTTATTATAGCAAAAAGACAATAAAGAAGAGAGGCACGATTTCAGCCTCTCTTCTTTATTGCTATTGGTCTGATGGTGAATCCGATGAGCCTTCTTCTAATAATTCATCTAAGCTATCTTCGCCACCCTCGCGCCCTTGAACGCCTTTCATTGGCTTATCTACATTCATACGAATCACTTCTTCTTCAACAGGACGATTTTTTTGCTGCTCCGTTAATTGCTCTGCATGTGCCACACATGTATCTGCTGTCGGAAGTGCCTCTAGCCGTTCAAAAGGAATAGGCTCACCTCCTACTATACATTTACCATATGTGCCTCTTTCAATGCGATTAAGTGCCGCTTGTACGAGCCTTAATTCATCGTCGCGTTCGCCTTCTAATGTCAATTCCATCGTCTGCTCTGTCAAATCAGAGGCGTTTTCAGCAGGATGATTTGATAATACTTCCTCACCCGGCTCAACTATACGCGTATTTTGTTGTTTCTGAATTAACGTCTCCTTCATTTGTTCCAATTGCGCTTTTAAGCTTTTTAATTGTTCATCGGTCATACTGTAACATCCTCCTTTTGTTAAATAGACTATTCCCTTAACAAAAGGACATTAATCAGTTACTTTATATAAGTATAAATTGCATCGCGTAAAAATTGTGTCATTCCTACACCATGCTGATCATAATAGGCCGTAAAGCGTTCATCAGCCATATACATATCAGCTAATGCTTGATGCATTTGTGGCGAATAGTCCTTCCAACTGTGAATGAGCCACTGCTTGTGTAAATGCGCTGCCTCTTTTGCAGCATTTGATTGCATACCTGATTGTAAACCTAATTTTAGTTGTTCAAAAAGACGCTGTTCTAGCTGCTTCATTTCTTCGTATTGTTTTTCGGTTTTACTCATTAATTTAGCATTGCTATTATCAATGGCTTCATTACCATATTTCGCACGAATTTCCTGTCCATATTGTTGTTCATTTTCTTCAATCAATGCTTTTTTAAAGCCTTCAAAACGTTCATTGTCTGTCATAATTTGCTCCCCCTTTAATTCTTGTAGTGTCCGTTGAATATTTCGCTGTAATAAAGCTAGTTGATGTTGCTGCGCTGAAATAAGTTGTTGCTGCTTTTCTAGAAGCGCTTTAAAATGCTGCTCATCCTTGAGTAGACTTGCAATATCTTCTAGCGATAAATTGAACTCTTTATAAAATAAGATGGTTTGTAGTTATAAATGCTAATTTAAACGTGTACATATAAAATCACTTAAAGATGTACAAATTTACCATTAAATGTAACATACTAGAACTTGAGGTGAATAGTATGTACATA
>NZ_JBHUOR010000114.1:0-22601 GCF_042686175.1 Kurthia populi
TTTTTATTCTATACAAAAACAAAAAAATTACAGATAAAAAGGACTTCGGCATCTTCATTTGCCGAAGTCCTTTCTTTAGCTAGGGTTTTGTCCCAGCCTCTTTTTAATAACGTTTAATGAAAAATAATTTCTGGATTCTTTGTGACACAATCAATATGAACGCCCGCATTAACCGTACCACCAAATGTGTGGTTCGAACCAAACGCTACATGAATCGTATCATACGCTTTTTCATCTTCTAGAATTGTACCGATAATACGTGCTTTATAGTTTGTGCCAATGCCTAATTCTGCTAAATTACGCCCTAAACCATCACCTAATAGAGCTAATAATTGTGCCCCCTGTTTTCCGCTTGCTGACACTAACTGACCTTGTTCAATCGTTAGTAATACAGGCGCTTTAACAAGACCAATACTTGCAATCGAACCTGTGATCAATACTTGTCCGGAAGCCTTCCCTTCCACCGGTGCAATATACGCTTCACCTGATGGTAGATTCCCAGAAGCGGCTGGCTTTTTAAACACGCCTGTAGAAGGATACCCTGCGCGACCTTTCACCGGAATATGCAGTTCATATTGTCCCCCAGTACGAATAGTAACGGCTGTTGCTTCACTAAGCTGGGCAGTGCGGACTAAAGTTTCTTGCTCTACTTTCGAATAATCAGCTGTCATTGCCCCATGATAAAAGATATCTTCCGTAATACCAGGCATCGTAATAACGGACACGCCGCGCTTATTTGCTTCCTTACGTGCTACTGTATGGGTTAACGAATAGCGTGTTAAACAAAAAACAGCCGTAAAGTCATACCATTTTTTTGCAATATCCTCAGGAGGTTCTTCGCCATTTTTCGTACGATCTTCCATCACCTCCGCTGTGACAGCGTAGCCATTCTCTCGTAAGCCATCAGCGAACGCTAGTCCAAGCTGCTTTGTTGTATTATCTGTCAGTACGTAAAAACGTGCACGCTCATCGAATGAAAAATTATTTACTAGTAATCCTTCGATGGTTGTTTTCATTTGTTGCATAGAATCCCTTCATTTCTCATAGAATGGTTTTAGTATACTGCAATTTATAAAATACCGGAATAGTTCAGACGTGCGAAAGAAAACACTTTCAATTATCATTAAAATTGAGTAAAATTATATCATAAGAAATATTTTTTCATAAATAAATAATTAATATTGAAATAAAATTTTATAAAATGAAGGGATGATCGATTATGTCAAAATCAGCTTATTACTTAGGCGTCGACATTGGCACAACAAGTACAAAAGCGGTATTGTTTTCAAATAATGGTGAGGTTGTAAGTATGCACCACGAAACATATCCGTTATATAGCCCGACTCCACAAGTGGCCGAGCAAGATCCCGATGAAATTTACATTGCTTGTAAAAAAGCAATTGCGGGAGCTATTCAAAAAGGACATATCGACAAAGATGCCTTACATCTTGTATCATTTAGCGCAGCTATGCACTCCATCATTGCGATTGATGTCAACGGCAAACCTTTAACGAAATCTATTACATGGGCAGATAGCCGTGCAACTGCATGGGCAGAAAAAATTTCAACAGATTTAAATGGTCATGAAATTTATCGCCGCACAGGAACGCCGATTCACCCGATGTCACCATTAGCTAAAATTACATGGTTACGCAACGAACACCCTGATACATTCGAGGTTGCTCATAAATTTATCGGTATTAAAGAATATATTTTCGAAAAATTCTTCGGTGAATATGTAGTCGATCATTCAATTGCTTCTGCAACAGGTATGTTTAACTTAGAAACACGTAACTGGGACACTGAAGCACTAAACGTTGCAGGGATTACAGAAGAGCAATTATCAACACTCGTACCGACAACACATGTTTTACGCTCATTGCGTCCTGGTATTGCATCTGAGCTAGGCATTAGTGCTATTACACCATTTGTTATTGGCGCTAATGATGGTGTGTTATCAAATCTTGGTGTGAATGCCATTGACCCTGGTGTTGTCGCCATTACAATCGGTACATCTGGTGCAATCCGTACAGTTGTTGATAAGCCGATTACCGATCCAAAGGGCCGTATTTTCTGCTACGTGCTAACAGATAAACACTGGGTCGTTGGTGGACCTGTAAACAATGGTGGGATGACATTCCGCTGGGTTCGTGATGAACTTGCATCAAGTGAAGTTGAAACGGCAAAACGTTTAGGTATCGATCCTTATGATGTGCTAACAAAAATTGCAGCACGTGTAAAACCAGGTGCCGATGGTCTATTATTCCACCCTTACCTAGCTGGTGAGCGTGCTCCATTATGGGATGCTAATGCTCGCGGTTCATTCTTCGGCTTAGGCTTACATCATAAAAAAGAGCATATGATTCGCGCTGTACTTGAAGGTGTTATTTTCAACTTATATACTGTCTTCATTGCTTTAGAAGAAGTCATTGGTACACCTGAAAAGATCCAAGCGACCGGTGGCTTTGCACGCTCTGATTTATGGCGTCAAATGATGGCAGATATTTTTAACCAAGAGGTAACTGTACCTGAAAGCTTTGAAAGTTCATGCCTTGGCGCTATCGTTTTAGGAATGTATGCCTTAGGCGAAATTGAGGATTTCTCTATTATTTCTGAATGGGTTGGCTCAACACATGCACATAAACCAATCAAAGATAATTTCGAAGTATATAAAGAGTTGATTCCTATTTATATTCGTATTTCTCGTCTATTCAAAGATGAATATCGTGATATTGCACGATTCCAAAAAAAATGGGTTCATGAAAATTAATTAATAAAAAGAAGGCATCGCGCATTGGCGCGATGCCTTCTTTTCTTATGCTCATCTTTTAAGAAAGGTTTCTATTTTGCGAGCGTTAATACAATCATTTTACGAATCGCACTATAGGTCATCTCATTATAAACCTCAAGTGACCCCATCGCTTTTAATAATTCATAATGAGTTGGTGCTAACAAATCGTTGTTATAAAGCGCATCATACTGTAAATCCTTACAAGCAAATCCTTGCGTTAGATGATGTTTTTTCAATAACTCTACAACAAAATCATCCACCGTCTGCTGTAACAATGCCACGAGGTGATCGTATTGATAATTCGCATATTGACGTTCAATTTCTGCTAATTGCCATAAAACATGCTTCCATTCGACCGTATAAAAATCATTTTGTTGAATTTGTAGTTGCTGCTTTTGCATAAAAACATCCATAAATGGACGGAATTCACCATGTTCATCATAGCCTTGGCGGTCAAATCCCTCACGATTAAAACCAAAAATCGTATAGCCTTCTTTATCATAGCCTTCTTTATCATAACCTTGTTTATCAAAGCCATATCGGTCAAAACCCTGTATATCGTAGCCTTTTTTTGTATAGCCTGCGCGATTATATCCCGCTTCATTATAGCCGTTCACATCATAGCCACCCCTGTCATAACCTTGGCGATTGTACCCTAATTGATTGTAGCCATCATACGCAAAGCCGCCATCATCAAAAGATGTGCCGTTTTTATGTATCCCCTGCTTATTAAAGCCATTTCGATCATAGCCCTCGCGTGTCAATCCATGTTTATTGATTCCTTGCTTATCATAGCCCGCTTCATTATAACCATCTCGATCATAGCCTTTTTTATTAAAACCTGCTGCATTATAGCCACTCATATCATAGCCATTATCATTATAAAGTGTGCCATTTTTATGCATACCATTTATATTAAAACCCTGTTTATTAAAACCTTGGCGATTATAACCTTCACGATTGTAGCCTTTCACTGTAAAACCTGTATCATCATACTTTGTACCATTTTCATGCTTTCCTTTTTTATTAAAGCCTAATTCATTATAGCCTTCACGGTTATAACCTAAAATATTATAGCCATCTTGGTTAAATCCTTCTCGATCAAGTTGTTGCTTATCATAGCCTTGCTGGTCATAGCCCTCGCAGTCATAACCATCATCATTATAAAGTGTGCCATTTTTATGCATACCAGACAAACTAAACCCGGTCTGATTATATCCTTGTTCATCATAACCTGCTTTATTATAACCATTCGTGTCATATCCTTTGGCATTATAGCCTTTCATATCAAACCCTAGTGCATCATATCCTGCTTTATCATATGCAGTGCCATTTTCATGAATGCGACTACGATTAAAACCCTGGCGATTAAAGCCGCCATAATTATAACCACTTACGTCATAGCCCTCATCATCATAAGGTGTTCCATTTTTATGTAATCCACGTTTATCAAATCCAGCTGCATCATATTTACGCAAATTACGTTTTAGATTGTCATACTCTTCGGAATTCATCATTGCTGTCACTCCCTATAACTTCTACTAGTAATAATTATAGAATAAATATAATTTTCTGCCAATTATTCATAAACTTTCATTTAAATTGCACTATGTGAAAATATGTTTTTTTCTTTTTTCAGTGGGTATTATTCTATTAAGAACAGTTATAGAGGTGATATACATGACAAAAAAATTAATTGTTTCGCAATCTTCTTGGGAATATCAGCGATTATTACGTTCTCTACAAGAAGAAGTATCGGCACTTCGCCAACAAAATAATGAATTAAAACGAAAAATCATAAAAAAAGATACCCAATATATAGCGCTTGAAAAGTACGCAATGAATGAAATTAATACGCTTCAAAGTCAATTAATGAAAGTGTTAATAGAAGGTACTTAAAAACCCTCCCCATATAACGGAGAGGGTTTTTTGTTATTGAATTTTAATTTTTTGGCCTTCATAAACTAAGTTAGATGATAATTGATTGGCTTCTTTTAGTTTCGTCTCTGTTGTTAGGAATGCACGAGCAATAGAAGCTAGAGAATCACCCGATTGCACTGTATAGTAACGTGCACGAATTTTTGCTTTTGTTTTCTTTTCAATCGATACTTGTTGTACTTTTTCTTGTGATTTTGATGATTTTTCAGTTTTTACTACCTTAGTCGTTGTCGTTTTTTCTTTTGCTACTGATTTTGTTACTTTCTTTGGAGCTTCTTTCACAGCGATTGCTAATTTTTGACCTTTTTTAAGTGAAGCAGATGATAAATCATTCCATTCTTTTAACTGCGCCGTTGTAATGTCATTTTTCTTCGCAATGGCTGTTAATGAATCACCTTTTTTTACTTTATATTTTTTCGTGACTGTATAAGTCTTTTTAATTAGTTGTGGTTTTGGTTGTTTCACCACAATTTTTTCAGTCGTCGGTTGTACCTCTGTTGTACCATCATTGATTTCAACAACTAATTCATCACCAATTGCTAGCAATGTTGATTTTAAGCCGTTCCATGCCATTAATTGTTCAACCGTCACATGATACGTTTTGGCAATCGCGCTCAATGTATCCCCAGAAACAACTGAAATTACTTTTTTTGCTTCAACATCAGTTGTTGTCGTACCATCTTCGTTAGCAACAATTTCAGTTGTGCCAGCCATTGTATCAAAGCGTGTTAAATCATAATCATCAATAATTTCCTGTAATTTACTCGCATAGCTCGTATCCGTTGCATAACGGCCTTCTAATGCTTGAAGTGCTTGCTTATAAGACATCGTATTGTTCTTTAATACACCTTGATAGTATGTACTATTTCCTGATGTTCCACCTGTTAGTAGCACTGCATAGTCTTTTAATGATTCCTCATATGAGTTATATTTTCTAAATGATGCTGTCGTACGGAAAACCGTGCCATCTTCTGTTTGCTCATTTGTAGCGAATGAAGAGCTTTGACCATTGTATTGACCTTTAATTCCGAACAAATTGTAATTTGGCGCAGCTGCAAGGCCACTTTTACCATAATTACTCTCAAGTGATGCCTGGGCCAGCATAACCGAAGCATATAAATCATAGGCATTAGCAATCGTTATAACATCTTCTGAAATCGTATCGATAAAAGCATTGCCTGTTGTTGATTGATTGAACTGTGTATTTTGCACGGTCATTTCTTCTGCACTGGCAGTTGATGTCATTAAAGGCGTTGACAGTGCTGTAAATGCGGTCAATACAGCTGCCGCTACTTTAATGTTATATTTCATTTTCTTCTCCTCCTGAAGTGAACGTTATCTTTATACTCCATAAATAATACCACGTTCTGTATTTTTTAGGAAATATGACGTATGTAAATTTTTTATATTTTTTTCACCATTTCATCCCATTATCGCAATATTTCATATTGGTTTTTCAAGTATACTGCTTTTTTTATCTCTATCTAAATATTGTATTTTTCTGAACAATCAAATAACATTGTACTATTACATAATGAAAGAGGCGCAAGTACATGAAAAAATTACATTATAGTTGGATTATTTTAATCGTTGCGTTTTTTGCAATCATTGTAGCCGGTATTATTCGCTCCTCTTCTGGCGTTTTTATTGAGCCATTCGAAAAAGAATTTAATTGGAGCCGACCTATGATTTCATTTGCGTTTGCAGTAGGTCTTTTTCTTTACGGCTTTTCTGGGCCTTTTATGGCTGCATTTGTCGAACGCTTTGGTTTAAAACGTGTCATGCTCTATTCGATGGCCTTATTAGCAATTGGACTATCATTAACTTTTATTATGAACTCTTCTTGGCAGCTCATTTTAATCTGGGGTGTCATGATTGGTATTGGATCTGGGCTGTTCCTTACCGTGCTCAGTACACAAGTCGCCAATCGTTGGTTTGTTAAACGCCGCGGGTTAGCCGTCGGAATTTTAACAGCGGCTACCGCAACCGGTCAACTCGTTCTTTTACCTGTCTTAGCCGCTTTAGTAGAATATTATTCATGGCGATATGCGATTGGATTGATTTTAGCGCTTAGTGTCATCATGCTACTGCTAATTTTATATTTCATTAAAGAATGGCCGCACGATGTGCAAACAACCGCTCTAGGATTAACAGCACGCTCTCAAGCTGCACAGCCAACAGACGCAAAACCTTCCGGGAATCCGTTTAAAATGGTCTGGGACTCACTTTTAGAAGGTATTAAAAGTAAAACATTCTGGCTGTTAGCCGGTAGTTTCTTTATTTGTGGCTTGTCCACAACCGGCCTTGTTGGCACCCATTTTATTGGCTATTGTATGAGTTTTGGTATCCCTATGGTATTTGCCGCCTCTTTACTGAGCTTCATGGGAATTTTTGATTTAATTGGCACAACACTTTCAGGATGGTTAAGCGACCGCTTTGATAATCGATGGTTACTATTTATTTACTACGCATTCCGTGGACTGTCATTAATCTTCCTCCCCTTCGCATTACAACATGGTTCTGTGACGTTATTAGTTATTTTTGCGATATTTTATGGTTTAGATTGGATTGCTACTGTCCCGCCAACTATTGGATTAACGAGACGCGAATTTGGTATAGAAAAATCTGCTATGATGTACGGATGGATGGTCGCATTTCATCAAGTAGGCGCAGCTGTTGCGACATTTGGTGGCGGGTTACTTTATAATGCCTTTGATTCCTACACAAGCGCCTTTGTCCTGGCCGGTATCTTCTGTGGTCTAGGAAGTTTATTCGTTATTTTACTTAGAAAACATAATCCTCGTGAAGATTCGATCGGTACGTAAGTATTTCCTAAAAAATCTTTGTCTCTTCGCAACTTTCTACTGACAAAATCGTTTATAATGTCATATGGAAAGAAGGGTTTTAATTGAATTATGAACTATTAAAGAATATTAATGGTCTAGCAGGAGACGGTTCTACATTCCTCGATCACATGATGATTTTCACGACAAATGCGGCATTATATATTCTAGCAATGTTGCTTTTAGCATTATTTTTATTTGGCAATACATATACGAAAAAAACAGCTATTTATGCTGGTTTTGCAGGTGTATTAGCAATTATCATTAATATATGTATCGCGCAATTTTATTTTGAGCCGCGTCCATTCGTAACATACGATACGATTAATGTGCTCGTTGCGCATGACGCGGATGCTTCATTCCCAAGTGACCATACAGCAGGCGCAATGGGGATAACATTTGCTGTATTACTACGTCATATTAAATGGGGCTGGCTACCGGTAGTATTTGGCTTATTAACAGGCTTCTCTCGTATTTATGTCGGTAATCACTACCCTGGTGACGTATTAGCAGGTATCGCTATTGGTTTTATTGCCGCTGCGATTATTACACAGCTTCGTATGATGATGGAACCTATAACGTCATTGATTATCCGATTATGGTATAAACTACCACTCACTGAGCATCCTCAATAGAAAATAGATAAAAGGGCAAGAATCATTTAGAAGATTCCTGCCCTTTTATCTATTTTATGAATTTGGAAGAAACATAAAAATACTCACTAAAACAATTCCAATAAATAAACCGGCTAAATTAATCCAGCGTAGTGGTGTTTGCTCACGAAGGAATCCAAAAATCCCGAAAATAACTCCAACGAAATACACTAAAAAGCCGATAAAGACCGTTGTCCAATTTGCTAATGCCTCAATACGCAAATCCGCACTAAATGGTTGTGTCATTAAAAACAAACCAATGTATAAAAATAAAAAGCCAATCCAGTTCAATTTACCATCCATATACAACAAAACTCCTTTTATATCTTTCACATATGTAGCATAGCACAATGCGCGCACAAACGATATTGTCCCTCACGATTGTCACTAATTTGCAAAACTTTTAGAAGCGTGACAAGCTATTTTTTGCATAGTACAATGAATATACGATAGTTAAAGGAGCTTTGATGATGACAGAAAAAAAGCCAATTACAAAAGAAATGATTCAACAAGAGATTTTACGCCTTGGACAATTGCTTAATAATCCAGCGGTAACGGAAGAACAATATTTAAAAGAAAAAGAAAAATTGAATCAAATGTTAGTAGCGTTTCAAAAACAAGCTTAATAGGCTTGTTTTTTTATTTTTCTTATATAGACTAGAGAGTTGTTATTTATTGAAAAAATTAGCTCTTTCTTTTTTCACCCACTCTTCTAATGAGTCATCGCCATTCCGTTTTACAAGACGATTTACTAATACATCATGCCAAATATAATCCTCTAAAATATAAAGATGCATTTCATCATCCGTTAAAAATGCTGACAAGCGCTCTGTCACAGGAGAGCCATATAACGCTTCCTTGTGATCAATCGCAATAATAAACCAATGTGGATTATGCGTCGTCGCTAAGTGATGTGTTGTACGATGCGTATCAACTGTTGGCACGACATCCTGCGCACGGATTGTAATGCCCTTAACTGTCACACGCGCAGCAGCACGTTCAATATCTTCACGTAATAATGTATACATATCCTCCCACATAGAAATCATCACTGTATGCTCAGCCTTTTCTAATAGATGGCGACAATATTGCATAATGGATTCTTTTTCTTGTAGAGACAAAATTTGCGTTTGCTGCTCAATTGATTCAGCTTCTAATGCAGTCAATTGCTCATCCATTTGATCGATTGTTTTTATAAAATCTTGTTGCGCCTTTTCAATAAACAAAGCAACAGGCAACGCACGGTATATCGTCGTTTTCTCAGCATTTTCTTTTAAAACAATCCCCTTATCAACCAAAGCATCTAATGTGCCATAAACACGCGCTCTTGGCACGGTTGATAATTTACTAATTTGGGCAGCGCTCGCTGGACTTTCTTGTACGAGCGCAATATATACCTTTGCCTCATATTCCGTTAAGCCTAATTGTTTTAACTGGAGAATTAGTTCATCCATGTTATACCCTCCGTTACTTTTTTTCTTATTTACAAGTATAACACATTAAGTTACTATTACGGTAGTAACAGAAGAAAGGGATGGCATACATTGATTTTTGATTTAGATCTACAATTACTTCTTATTCTTGTACTCTTCGGATTTTTAGCTGCTTTCATTGATTCTGTTGTCGGTGGTGGTGGATTAATTGGTTTACCGGCATTATTATTTGCTGGCTTAAATCCTGCAGCCGCTATCGCAACAAATAAATTAGCGGGAACGATGGGTTCTTTAACATCCGTCATCACATTTTATCGTTCAGGTAAATTAGATTTAACTGCGGTGAAAAAATTATTTCCACTCGTTTTTATCGGGTCGATGATTGGGGCAGGGGCAGTTCATTTAATAGATCCCGCTGTTATGAAACCGCTCATGCTTATTATGCTGTTTGCCGTTTTAATTTATACTTTGTTCAAAAAAGATTGGGGCTCTCTGTCAACATATAAAAAATTAACGACAAAACGACTTGTTGGCTTTATGCTCATCGTCTTTTTAATTGGTGCATATGATGGCTTTTTAGGACCTGGGACTGGTTCATTTTTTATCTTTGCATTTCTTATGATTGGCTTTGATTTTTTACGTGCTGCTACAAGTGCCCGTTTTTTAAATTTTGGTAGTAATATCGCAGCTCTACTCGTGTTTGCATCACTTGGGCAAATCAATTATGCCTACGGTCTACCAATGGGCATTGCACAAGTTTTTGGCGCAATCGTTGGTACACGCTTTGCCATCAAAAAAGGCAGTGGCTATGTACGAGGATTATTCATTGTCGTCACAATTGCACTACTTGCTAAAAATACGTATGATTACTTCTTTAGTTGAACTATCCCACTGTTGTAGGCGTCTTCTGACTAGAAAAGATAAAAAAGAGCCCGTGTGCAATTGCACATGGGCTCTTTTTTTAATGATGCTTAGTGGTTTGCGTAAACTTTATCTACGCTATCACGTTTGCCATCTACATAGAAATCAAGTGTTTCAATGTTTTTAGCATTTTCAAATTTGTAAATTACTTCGCCTTCTGAAGCATCTGAAACTTTTTCAGTTGTAACGTCTACACGGTAGTTTGAGTTACGTGTTTTGTTTTCTTTTGTGAATTTCATGTCTGTGATTTTCACTGCGTTACCATCTTTGTCTGTTAAATCTTTTACATATAAATATTGGTTCGTCGCATTTTGAATAACGATTAGACCAGCGTCTTTACCGTCTTTTGCTTCATTGTAATATTCAGTTGCGAAATCTTCTAATTTAGAAGCGTTCACTTGTTCAGATGTTACAGCTTTTTCGCCACAACCAGCTAATAATACCGCTGAAAGTGCTGCGGCTGCAAATAAAGATTTTTTCTTCATTATTGTCATCTCCTGCATTTTCATATATTTATACGACAGTTTTTACATCTTGCATTATATCGTCTTGCCTATTCTAACAAATATTATGGACGAAAAGCAATATAACTCAAAAATGTTCGGCAAATTGTAATAATAAGCTTAAACACTATAATTTATGTCTTATGCTATACTAAATTATACTATTAAAGAAAAAGGAGTTTTGCGATATGAATATGGAAACATCAAAAAATCCTAGTGTCCTTACAAATGATGAACGTAATGTTTACATCTATGCACTAAAAGATGAATTTAATAGCATGGGTATTGACGAAGAGAAACAAGCCTATTACATCGATAAAATTATCAATACAACACCTGAAAATATCGTTCACTTACGCCGATTTGGTGCGATTACTATTTCACGTGAAATAACGAGTCCAGATAATGTCTTTGGCGCATAAAAAGTCTTTAAAAGAAACAATTTGATTATCTGTCTCAACAAAAAGAGGAATCGCGCGTTGGCGGGATTCCTCTTTTTCATTAACGATACATTGTATAACTACCATAATAATTACGTTTAGAACGTTTTAATAATAACACCAAAATAATGATATTAGCTACAACAACGATACCGCCAGCAATAAATGTTGCATACGCTAATATCGTGTCTTTTAAAGCAAGTGCTTCCATTCCTAAGATCACCGCAAATAAAACAGCTAATAATAAACCAATAATTTGTAAAATAATATGTACTACTTTTGCTTCTTCTAAAAAAACATATAGCGCTATTGTTACTATGTATAATACAGCAGCAAAAATAATGGCAAGCCACATTCCTGGACCCATCCACTGATTTTCCAACGAACCAGTTTGAGAAAGCGTCGATTTTGCTGCGCATACTATAAGCAATAATGTACCAATTAATGACAGTCCATAAAAAAGGACAACTTTACTATTGTTCATAACTTCCTCCACATATCGATTATTTATTTAAATTATACCATATTCAAAACCTCTAGAAGAATGAAAAAAATAGCAACATTTTTCGTTGATTCACTATGATTGCTCTACTAAATTAAATTCTTTTAAAATGCAAAATAGCTACCGCACTAATTGATGTAGACGATACGCTACTCAATAAGCTCGATAGCTACACATTGACATGCTTGGCTAAACATTTGGATATCCGTCCCTCTCTAAAGGATGATGACTTTATATAAATGACAAGGATTTACATGACATAAAGAGGTATTACGCTACTGTGATGCGGTGCTCATATAGCTCACCTGGATACTCTACACGTAAAAATGATGTAACCGAGCTAACTAATTCCTTTGGTAATTCAAAGTGAACCTCATTTAAATGCCATTTGCGTCCTAAGTTGTAAATGCTGTCAATGAATGATTCTGCTGTATGGACAACCTTTCGTTCAAAATTTTCTGTAATATACGCTACTACATAATGAGCATCTTGCTTTGAAACTGTAACATTTAACATATACATCCACTCCTAATATGAATTTTCAAAAAATCATCTAATCAAAAGATGATAGAATAAATATAACACAAAATAGCTAAAAGTAAACATAAAACACTCAAAAATAACCGTATTTAACGAAAACTTAACATTGTCGACATGTTTTGTTCAAAAAACAGAGGCTTCGTTCGTGTTTTGGTAACTATTATAATCGTGCAAAGCGCTCATACACATCTTGTAAATTATCACACCCTAGATTCATAGCTTGCTGCACGTATTTTAGCCAAACTTGCGCTGTCATTTTAGCATCACTTAAAGCGTGATGGCGCCCAATAATCGGAATTTGTTGGTGCAGACAAACATCATCTAGCGTTATAAGTGTATGATTATATTCGCAAATTTGAATTAAAAAAGCGGTATCGACAATGCGTTGGTTAAAAGGCGTTTGCAATAGCTGTTGACTATAGTGTTTCATAAAATTCCGTTCATGATTCGCATGATGCGCCACTAATGTACAACCTTTTGCAAAAACAAGAAAAGCGAGTAATGCCTCACGCAAAGTTGGGGCTTTTGCTGTCATTTCTTGATCTATCCCTGTTAATTCAATAATATTTTGAGGAATGCGCTGTGTTGGCTTCACAAGTGTATAAAATGTTTCTTCTACTACTTGCAAGCCATTCATTTTCACAGCGCCAATGGAAATAATTTCATCTCCCTTTTGAGGTCTAAAACCGGTTGTTTCAATATCAAAAACGACCAATTCTAACTGATCTAATGGCATTAGTAATGCTTCTTTATTTCTCGATTGTTGTTGCTTTAAACTTCGTAAAAAAGCTAATTGTTCGGCATTTTGAACATCCGTTATCGTTGAAATAGTCGATTTTCCTGTTAATGTACGAACTAATTGTGTAAAAGCTTCAAATGCATGCATCACTCATCATCCTTTAGGCGTAACGCGCAATTACCTCATCATGTAGGCGTTTTGCACGCTTTAATATCTTTTTTAACATTCGCTTATCTTCTAGTGACATCTCTTGCAATGAGATGTAATGGGTATCTTTATACTTTTCAGGCTTTTGATACTGAAAACGCATTCTCAGTAACTCATCAAAATAAAGCGCTACATCTTGTAACAATGTTGCTTCTTTAGTTGCTAATGCGGTAATACGTTCTTGTGTAGAGGTTGCATGTACATGATGTTCTAAAGCTACTAAACGAACGCAGTTAATATATGGTAAAAAAGCACTATATTTTAAATCGATTTCTCCTTGATGCTCCCCGTAGCGTTCCGGTAATAATTGTCCTAACGGTCCTAAGGCAGGCTTTAAATGCATAATATTATGTGTGAAACGCTGAAGTACATACGGATAATGTGAAATATAATGATCAATCTGTGTTTTCAACTTCTTTAATAACTTTTCACTACCATATAATATGCGTGCATCGTAAAATATTTGTGTGTAGCGTATATGAGACCATTCTGCCGCTTGTAACCACTGCTTTAACTGTTGCTGCCATTCTTCTACCGAAGCATTCCATTGCGGATTTGACGTCATAATGCCTCCTTCACAGTACACATAACCAGCAGTAGCCAAATTATCGGAAAACACTTGCCCGAATGTATGAAAATATGCTTTATGCGCATCATCACTATAAATTAAGCCATGATCCTGATCACTCAAGAAACCTTGTTCTTTTCGTCCGCCGCTTCCTGTGATAAATACTGTAAATGGACAAGGTGGTTCGCCCAATTGCTGTAACGTATCATTAATCAATTGCTGCATTAACCTATCGTGACGTTCATTTAATGTTGAAACAGATTGGCAATTGGCAAAATAATGTTGATACTGTGCCTCATTTAGAGATTTTGTCACGCGCTCACTTCCTTTATGACAAAAACCACCCTAACGAGCGCGTTAGGATGGCGTCTATCGATTATTTACTAGCTAAATATGCTTCGGTTGTTGCGTTGCATTTGTCACTTCTGGTTCGTCGTCCTTCATTGTAGAAGCTGTTGCCCCTAAATGCTCGGGGTAGCCGTACCCACCATGTTCTGAAATATCTAAGCCCATAATTTCTTCCTCTTCACTAACACGAATCGTGCCCATCACTTTTTTCATTACCCATAAGATAGCATATGATGCAACAAAGGCATAAATACCACAAACTGCTACACCCATAAATTGTACCCATAATTGCTCAACACCACCACCATAAAATAATCCAGCTTGACCAACACCTGTGGATTCTGCAAGTGCTCCTGTTGCAAAGAAGCCTGTTGATAATGTACCCCAGATTCCTGGAATACCATGTACAGATACTGCAAAAATTGGATCATCAATTTGTTTTGCTTCTAGGAATCGTGCAGCGAAGAATGTAATAACACCTGCAATTAGTCCAATTACAACAGACGCCCATACATCTACGAAGGCACATGATGCCGTAATCGCTACAAGCCCTGCTAGCATACCGTTTAAAATCGTTGGAATATCTGATTTTCCTAGCACAACCCATGAAATAAATGTTGCCGCTACCGCGCCAGCACATGCGGCTAACACTGTATTAACTGCCACATAGCCAAAGAATACGCCTTCTACTGACACTGTTGAACCGGCATTAAACCCTAACCATCCAACAAATAAAATTAGTACAGCTAACGCTGAGTATACTTGGTTATGACCAGCAAATTTATTTGCCGAACCATCTTTATTAAATTTACCAATACGGGGTTTTAAAACCATTGTTGCTGCTAAGGCAGCCATCGCACCTGTTAAGTGAACAACTGTTGAGCCAGCAAAATCTTGTTTGCCGTGCTCCGCTAACCATCCGCCACCCCAAATCCAATGTGCAACGACTGGATAAACAAGCATACCGAATAAAATTGTAAAGATTACATACACTGAAAACTTCGCACGTTCTGCAAATCCACCAAGTGCAATTGTTACAGCAATACCAGCGAATGCTAGTTGGAAAACAAAAAATACAGTCGCTGCTAAACTGTCACCCTCGGTTAATGTTCCCCCATAAAAGAAATTCGACATCCCTACAAAAAAGTTTGCGTTATCTCCAAAAATAAAGCCATATCCGATTGCCCAGAAAACTAATGATGCTAAGCCAAATGTAAAAATTGTTTTGCCGGCAACATGTCCTGCATTTTTCATTCGTAATGAGCCTGCTTCTAATAAAATAAAACCACCAATCATAAAAATAACTAAAATTGCTGCTACCATCGTCCAAAGACTGTTCATCAAGTACATTGCTTCATCCATATGCTTCTCCTCCTGATTATGTTAGGAAAACGACTTTTTTATGTGAGGTTTTCTAACATTTTGTTGATATCTTTATTTTTGCTCAAAATGAGATACTTTTCAATATTTTCAGTTAATTATTCTATTTTTTTATGCTTTTTATTCTCAAAAGTAAGCGTTATCATCTATAAATACTACATTCTTCATATCATTTTTCGATAAATAAAGCATTTATTTGTTTTTTAATTATTAAATACATGCCAAATCGAGATGAATAACACGCAAAAAAGTAGGATGCGTCTTTTCAGACGCATCCTACTTTTTTGCGTGTTTTTATAGTTGTTTTTCACGTTCATACTGTTCAATTCGTTTACTAGAAGCGCGTAATGATTTTGTTGCACACGTTTGGCAAATAAAGTTCATTTCTTGACGATTGACACTTTTTACTTTTGCAGGAATAACAAATGTCGTTTCATCAACAAGAATTATCGCACTACAGCGATAACAATAATGCTTGGATTTTGCGGTGACAGCTCGAATATTTTCATACAGATACATTCCGTCTCTTACAATAACATTCGCCGGGATATGTCCATGTAAATAGATCGCATCTTCACACATTTTTTGTGCAACTTCCTCACCTTTTTCCAACGTCATATTTCTTAAATGTGTGGTATTAAGAACGCTAACACTCTTTATTTCTTTTTCGAATTTTGTCGCAATGTATGAGGCTGTTTGGCGACGTTCCTTCATCATACAATTCATACACATATTTTGACGATGAAAATGACCATCATCATGGGATAATGCTAAATAAACATTCATTGGCTCCATATAATGAATCGTCACGAAACAACTCGAGCATATTTGTTCTTTGCGTGCACTAATTGTTCTCATTTTTGCCCATGCGCTATTAAAGCCCTCATATGCTTCGCCATCCACCATTTTTACTATATATTGTGTATTTACAATAAGCTCGCGCGTTTCACGTTGTGCCTGAATAATATCCATTCATATTCCCCTCAATATTCTGATACTTTTTTACTCCTTAAAAGCAATCAAATTATAGTTTATTTATACTATATAATGATCCCATTGTATCATAAAATATTGTATTTTTTATAGTTCTAACTATCAATTTATTGTCTAAATAAAAAAGAACGGTTTCATAAATCCTTTCCGCTCTTTTTTAGCCTAAAACCTATTTTTTTACATTGGTGTATAAAAATTAATCGTATAATATGGTACATTTTTATTATCAAACGCAACGCCTACACCAACATTCGTTGCTTCCTCACGTAAGATATTTTCACGGTGCCCTAAACTATTCATCAATCCCTCATGTGCAAAAATCGAACTAATTTGACCATATGCTAGATTTTCTGCATAAAGCTTTTCCATTGTATGACCGGCAGCAACCATTCGATCTTTCGGTTGGCTCCCATCACTTCCTGTATGAGAGAAATAGCCTTCATCAATCATATCCTGACTGTGTGCACGTGTTGCACCTTTTAAACCTTTGTCATACAAAAGTGGCTTTAATCCAGCTTCTACACGACTTTGATTCATTAATAGAACCATTAATTGTTCGTAGCTCAAACGCAACTCCTTATTCGCTGTCGCATAGTAATTTTTCATACGTTGTTCGGTTTTAACCGTCACATATTGAACGGCTCGCACGCGATTATTATTATGTTTATCAATAAAGAACCATAAATAATAGCCATCTTTTTCATAAACGAGCTGTTCTTGTTGATCATCCTTAGAAAACTGATACATTGTTAGCCCATGACGAATGCCATCTAGCGGCTCACCGTATTGTTTCTTTACAGCATCTTTTGTGGTTTTTCCAATCGTCACATTTAAAATACTGCGTCCTTTTCCGGCTATATATCCACCTGAATCATCGGCTAATTTCAATGTGAAATCTTTATAGTGATTATGTGATACAATCCAATCGACACCATATTCACTTTTTAGACGTGTTACTTCATTTAATGTATCAACCTTTATTTTATTTTTAGGTTCATTCGCCGTATCACTTATGGAATCAACACCGTCTTGCGCCATTTCTACAACTCGCTGGCTACCTTCTGACAGCATTTGAAAACTCTCTTTTGCATCGTGTAATAATTGTGGTTGCTCTTTTTTTACATATTGAAAACAAAGGGCTAACACGAGTGCAATCATTACTAATTTAAATAATGCTCTCATACAACACCTCTTTCATTTGTATTATACATAACGACGCCTACTAGACTCCAATAGTTCGCACAGGCTCCCATATAAAAACACCGCCACTGACGAGCATGACGGTGCTTTTCGCATAATTTATTTATTTTTTTAATGTTTCTTTCAAATGATCTTTTAATATTTTCCCGGATGTACTACGTGGCAATTCATCCATAAATAAAAACTTCTTCGGTATTTTATAGCTTGCTAAATGTGTTTTACAATACGCTACTAATTCTTGTTCCGTAATCGTTTCCCCGGGATTAGGCACAATTGTTACCGCAACAATTTCTCCCCATACTTGATCAGGAATGCCCATAATCACCGCTTCTTGTACGGCTGGGTGTGTGAGCAAAACATGTTCAATATCTACTGCATATACCGTTTCTCCACCAGATAAAATCGTATTATCCTTTCGCCCAACAATGGTCATATACCCATCCTTATCCTCCGTTGCTAAATCTCCTGTGAATAACCAGCCATTTTTCTTCATTGTAAATGTCGCTGCAGGGTCCTTATAATACTCCGTCATAACTGTCGGACTTTTAATAATGATTTCTCCTTGCGTGCCTTGTGGTACATCTTCCATATACTCATTAACTAAACGAACAGCCGTTAGAGGCATGGCTTTACCTGTTTTCCCTTTATGCTGATGATGTTCAGAAGGCAATAGCATTAAGCCTGTAGGGCCACTTTCCGTCGTACCATAAATATTAAAAAATTGTGCGCCTGAAAACAACGCCATGGCACGGTCAATTAGCGGCACAGGCATTGGTGCAGCCCCGTAGCTTACTACTCGTAAATCAGGTGCTGAAAAATCTACTGGCGCTTGCTCTACTAACGCATGATACATCGACGGGACACCAAAGAAATGTGTTATTTTTCTCGTCTGCATCCATGTTAAAATTTCTGATGCATCAAAATGTTCTTGAATAACTAATTTTCCACCTACTAAAGCAGCCATTAGCATAATCGCATTTAATGATAGTCCATGACATAATGGGACACTAACTAAATAGCTATCTTGACGCGTCATTTGACTTAATCGTTCATAAATAAATGCAGTATCCATCACTTGACTATGTGTAAATAATGCACCTTTTGGTTTCCCTGTCGTTCCCTGTGTATATAGAATTTCTGCAAAATGTGAGTCTTCTATATGCGTACCGACTGGTTTGATTGAAGTAGCACATAAAGAAGCTAATGGTGAAAATTGTGGATGTTGTTGGTCTCCTCGGTGAACGACTAAGTTTAAGGCCTGTTCTAGTTGTGATAATGCTTGCTCAGCTATGTGCATAAAGACATCATCAAAAATAAATGCTACGATATTAGCATGCTGTAATATGTAAGTTACTTCAGGTGTTGCTGATAAATAATGAATGGGTACTAATACAGCGCCTACCTTCCAAATCGCATAGCTAATGACAACAAAGTCATCAGAATTTTTCATTAGGACAGCGATATGATCCCCCCGGCGAATACCACGGTCTGCAAACCCCTTTGCATAGCGATTAGCTAACTCATCTAACTCTTTCCACGTATAATTCTTTTCTCCAAATTCTAAACACACCTCGTCTGGTATACGTAAAGCGTTCATTTCTAAAGCTGTTGTTGTATTCATGTCCATCCCCCTAATTAAAGCGTATATTCTCTCCATTTCACAATGTTCTTGCTCTTATTTTACACAATTATCCAAAAATTTAAAATAAAAACTTCCTTTGAGAAAAGATTTTGCACATGAAAAAAAAGGCTACGCAACATGCGTAGCCTCTTTTTTCATGTTATTTTTTCTTTTCAAATGTAAAATATACTTGTGCTGCACCAATCGCCAGTACTGCTGCTGCCGTTAAATGCATTACCATATTGGCTTCAGGCGATAAACTATCATACGATATAATCGTGAAAAATAGCCCTGCAACAACCCATAATGAAAAGAAGATTCGTTTAAACCATAGCAAACCGAGTGGCTCCTTCATACAGACATTTTTCTTTTATTGTAGCATACTCTTTCTAAGATTGAGTAAAGACATAAATGATATAAATCGCAATTAGTGCAAGAATTACCGCAATCGTCACACGAATTGGTGAAATTGGTGCGTGGCCACCTACCTTACCTGTCTGACCATTAACCATGAATTGATATACTTTTTCTTTATAACGGAATGATGACAGCCACATGGGTAGCATTAAATACTTGTACGTGATTTGGTCATGCGTCGTTGAAAATTGTAAATTAGCTACTTGAGATGCACCATATTGGCGCAAAATACGTTGTGTAATTTCTGACTCAAGTGTTGTGTGAATTTGTCGTTGCGCAATTCCCCAACCTTCATCTAAGCCAATACTATAGCGCTCCGCTAAAAAACCAGATAAATAATCTGGCTTGTACGCTTTATTATCAGTCGTGTTATACGGTTCTACTTTTCGCAGTAATTCGCCATCATAACGTTTTGACGCAAGTACAAGCTCATCATCAACAAAACGTTGATATACGCCTGATGTACGGTACCAATCGATTTCTGTACGCGTATTACCTTCACGGTCCTCTACAATGCGTGTAATGCCGTATGCTGCCGTATAATGTGACATCGTATTGGAATCAAATGTCCAATACGGAATATACACGCCACTAAAAGCTTCTGGCTTCGCTGATTTTTTTGCGGCACTCGGTGTGAAAAGACGTCCTTTAATCCATTTTTGAAAATTAGAACCCGCTTCTTTTTCTGTAACATTAAATGTACAGACACCATTTGGCGCTAGTGTATCAATAGTAGAGGCTTCCATTACTTGGTGAGAGCCACAATACGGGCAAGTGTCTGCCACCTGAAGTGCATCATAAATGGATTCTGCACCGCACTCTTCACAAACGAGTGTTTTTTTGTCAACGCCCCAATCATAGCTCTCTCGGCGATCTGTCGCCTTAAAATCCATTTCTTGTGCTGTACGCTGTGCTTCTTTTTCTGGCGTTGCAATTTCCGCCTCATAGTCACAGTACGGACATGTTAACTTCCCTGAGCTTGGATCAAATGCAATGGAAGCACTACACATCGGACATTCCGTATTAAAATCAACCTTTACTTCTTTCACACCATCTTCATGTTGTTGTGTCATATCAAAGCCCTCCTATTGATTAAAGGCTTGGCCACATTCTGGACAAAACTTCGGTGATGTTTGACCAGCAGGCACTTCATAACCACAGTTTCTACATGCTTTTGCTTGTGGTTTTGGTTTGCCACAATCCGAGCAGAATTTCCCTGTATTTTCAGTACCACAGCTACATGTCCATGTGTCTTTTTCAGGCTTCGATTTACCACAATTTGAACAAAATTTCCCCGTATTTTCAGTACCACATTCGCAGGTCCATTGATTCGCCTTATTTTGTTGAGTTTGTTGCTGTTGCTGAGTTTGTGCACCCATTTTATATAAATCTCCTGCATTCATACCACCAGCATTTTGCGCCATACCCATTCCCATAAAGCCACCAATAGCACCATTTTCATTTTGCGCGGCTTTCATCATCGCATCTGCCTGTGCACCAGTAATTTGCGCGGCACCCATCGTTGGGTCACGTAATGTTGCATTTCGTTGTAATTGCTTAATCATTGCTTCATCTTCATCTGAAGCTTTCATCGTGCTGACACCAATTGTACCAACTTTAATACCACGCGTTTGCTCCCATTTTTCAGACAAAACTTTATTTAAGGCATTCGCTAATTCAATCGTATGAGCAGGTACTTCGCTATAACGTACGCCTTGCGCAGAAATTTGTGCAAAAGCAGGCTGTAATGCCGTCATCATTTCAGATTTTAATTGTCCATCAATGGCATCACGCGTAAATTGCTCTGCCACATTCCCTGTCACATTTGTATAAAATAAGAGTGGATTCGTAATACGATACGAATATTCCCCGTGACTACGAATCGAAATATCAATATCAAGTCCAATATTGCGGTCAACTACACGGAATGGAATCGGTGCAGGTGTACCATATTTATTGCCCATAATTTCTTTTGTATTAAAGAAATAAATTCGTTGGTCCTTCGCTGGTTCTCCACCAAATGTAAAACGTTTGCCGATTTCTTTAAATGTTTCTTTTAAGTTGTCCATGAAGTTGCCATCATAAAAAATACTTGGCTCCGTTGAAGTGTCGTACACAAATTCACCAGGTTCCTGACAAACTTCAACTACTTTTCCTTGCTCAATAATGAGCATACATTGCCCATCATTGACAGCAATGATTGAACCATTTGAAATGATATTTTCATTGCCTTTATTTGAACCGCGTTTTGTTTGACGTCGCATTCCTTTTTGTACTAATACATCTGATGACATCGCCTCACAGTAAAAATAATCGCGATATTGATCTTCTAAAACACCTTTTGCTGCATCTAGTCCTGCTTTAATTAATCCCATCGTAACCCCTCCTAAATCATCGTTAACCAAATTTTAGCATTATCTAATCGTTGTTGCCATGCACAGCTATACGTTTTTTTCACAAAAAAAGAGGCTGGGACATAAGTAGAAATTCCAGTCTTTAATAGAGAAGGTGATGTCGAATTTGACATCACCTTCTCTATTTTTATGCGCAAATTGGGAATTACC